>JAODNL010000253.1 GCA_025465405.1 Pseudonocardiales bacterium
AGGGACAACCGCCATCCCGTCGGTGAGCAGCCCGAGACTAGAGATGTCTGCTCACCCTCCCGTTCCGTGCTTCGCGCCGGCCATGAACAATGATTCGAGGCCGGTCAGCTGAAGTAACCGCGCGACGCAATCCGTCGGGCGCACGATCTCGATGCGGCAACCGTGCTCGGACAACGCATTGCGCGCCTTGACAACGACGCCCAGCGTACTGGCGTCGATGAATGACACGCCTGACATGTCCAGCTGCACATCCCGCCCCGCGCCGCAGGCCTGGTCCAACGCGTCCGCCAGCACCTGCGCGGTAGCGAGGTCGAACTCGCCGAGGGCATGTACCACCACCGCATCGGAGGCGACACGGATCCGCGCCGACGCGCCGACGCTGTCGTCAGGTGGCCGAGGTTCCGCTGACACCACGAGCGAATCGTACCCGGCGGAAGGGTCGTATCCATGGGGTCGCCTACGTCAAATGCAGGTGGTCTTTGTCGGCGTCCGCCCCGACGATTGGATGAAGGGGGCGACCGCTGTGCCGTTTGCTGAATCGGGTTGCAGACCGCGTTGGCCGATGCCCCAAACCCGCGGACGCCTGGGTCGCGGCCGCGCCGCCGTGGCGCGACCACGTGCGCAGCGGCGGGTTGCGCTGATCGTCCTGGCCGCCCTGTGCTTGCTGCCGGCCTGCGACCGGTCGCCCGCCTCGGTGTCCACCGGCAACGACAAGGTCTCGCCCTCGGCCCGAAGCGGGCAAACCGTCGTCTCGCTGACGTTCGACGACGCGTACGAGAACCACTTCCTGTATGCGCGACCACTCCTGCTGACGTACGGCATGACGGCGACGTTCTACGTGATCACCTCCGACTCCGACCGCCCCTACCGCTGCTGCATGTCATGGAAGGAGCTGCGAATCCTGCAGGCTGACGGCAACGACATCGGCTCGCACACCGTCACCCACCCGTATGTCACCCACCTCACGCCTTCGGAGCTGACCCGTGAGGTCTGTGATTCTCGCCAGGTCATGCTGTCCAACGGCATCATCGATCCGCAGTCATTTGCCTATCCGTTCGGCACGTACGACGCGGCCGCCGAACGCACCGTCCGGCGATGCCGGTTCACCAACGCCCGACAGGGCGGCGGGATCTCGCCGTCCAACACCACGCCCGGCGCCCCGTACGCAGAATCGCTGCCGCCGAAGGACCCTTACGCCGTGCGGACCGTCGCCGTAGACGGGTCCAGCCCCATCCAATTGACGCACCTGAAGAGGTTCGTACTGGCTGCGGCGGCCCACGGCGGCGGCTGGCTGCCGATTACCTTCCATCAGGTGTGCAAAGCCGATGCCGCGGATTACGGCACCTGCATGTCGAGCTACGGTCCGATCCAGGACACCGTGCTAGCGCAATTCCTCGCCTGGCTGGGGGCCGCCGGGAAGCCGGGCGGGGCACCTGCCCGGGTAGTCGTCCGTACCATGCGCGAAGCCATCACCGTGAAGCCCTGATCACGTTCGGCGCGAGCGGCCCGGGCGCAACGCGAGGGCCGAGGCGAGACGCGTGGTTCCGGCCGCCACCGCCCGGTGCGGGCCGGGTAGCGCGCCGCGAACCAGGTCGTTCCAGTACAGCCCCCAGGCGCCCCCCACCGCGCTGCGCACGAGCGGGGCGGTGAGCACTCGTCCAGCGACGGAGACCGAGCCCGGGTGCCGAACGATGCCACGTTGCACGGGCGCGTTGATCCGGTGATGGGCGGTGAAGGTGCGCAGGGATTCGCGGTAGCACGCGGCCGCTCCGTCCGGGCGTCCCGCCAAGATCGCGTTCGCGGCGGCCCGGCCGCTGGCCATGGCCTGCGCGATGCCTTCGCCCTGCAGCGGGTTGACCAGGCCGGCGGCGTCGCCGGTGAGCAGCACCGTGCCGCGAGCAGGCAGGGTGCCGATCAGGCCCATCTTCAACCAGCCGCCGAGCAGCGGCACGGAGCCGCGTCGGACAGCGGGCAACAGCCCCTGCCGGTGCAGGTAGCCACAGAAGTCGTCGAACCGTTCGCCGGCCTGCCGGGCGAGCAGCCGATCCGGGCCGACGGCCAGGCCGAGTCCGACGTTGGCGCCTCCGTCGGCGGTGGGGAAGATCCAGCCGTAGCCGGGAAACAGCCGCCACGGTTCGGGTTCCCACAGCAGGATGTGCGGTAGGTCGACCGGTGCGTCGACGTAGCCACGCAACGCGAAACCCCACAACGCGCGCCGAGCGTCGACCAGGCCCGCCGCCGTTGCGACTCGGCTGGTGGCCCCG
The DNA here is from genome assembly GCA_025465405.1 of Pseudonocardiales bacterium. Lineage (GTDB taxonomy): Bacteria > Actinomycetota > Actinomycetes > Mycobacteriales > Jatrophihabitantaceae > RYN-117. The sequence goes on from JAODNL010000253.1 coordinate 2,265, forward strand.
TCGGCGCCGACGACGACGTCCGCACGTAGTTCACCGCCGGCCGCAAGCTGGACGCCGCCGGGTGTCAGCGGATCTCCGGTCAGTCCCACGAACAGGTCGCGCACCGGGCAGGCCCCGGCCGCAACGGCGGCCTCGAACAGCGCGCGGTCGAACACCAGCCGCGACACCGCGAGTGCATGGTCCGGATAGTCCGCACCCGGCAGGGCAGGCAGCAGAGCACGCCGCCCGGACGGGCCGACGACGATCATGTCGCCGACCCGTCGAGCCTCCGCGACCTCGATACCGAACTCTTCGAGCAGCCGCACGCCGCGCGGTCCGACGAGGTCGCCGCACGCTTTGTCGCGCGGGAAGGCGCGCCGATCGACCAGCGCAACCCGGGCGCCCGCCCGCGCCAGGCAGAGCGCGGCCGTGCTGCCGGCAGGCCCGGCGCCTACGATGACGGCGTCGAAGCTCAGCATGGCGCGAGGCCTTCCAGCGATTGGGGAAAGAGCGAGATGCGATCCGTGGCACGATCCGCGGCGGCACCCGCGGGCACGCCCAACGACTTCGCCCGCGACCTGTTCGACGGGCTTGCCGACCGGTACGACCTGCTCGCCGAGGTGCTGTCCTTCGGACAGAACCATCGGTGGCGCGCCGCGATGGTCGACGCCGTGGCCACGATGCAACCGCCCCCGCGACGGGTGCTCGACGTGGCCACCGGAACCGGCGGTGTGGCCCTCATGCTGAGCGAGCGTACCGCCGCGTCGATCGTCGGCGTCGATCTCACCGAACAGATGCTGCGCCGCGGCCGCAAGCGGATCATCCAGCGCAGCAAGGACGATCGCATCCGCCTCGTGGTTGGCCGCGGCGAGCAGCTACCGTTCGCGGACGGCACGTTCGACGCGCTTACCTTCACCTACCTGCTGCGCTACGTTGCCGACCCGGCCGCGACGATCCGCGAGCTTGCTCGGGTCGTGCGACCCGGCGGACAGGTCGCCAATCTCGAGTTTGCCGTGCCGACCAACCTTGCGTGGCGGACTGCCTGGATCGGCTACACCCGGACCGTGCTGCCACTCGCCGGGCTGCTCACCGGCGGGCGCGAATGGTATGAGGTCGGCCGCTTCCTCGGCCCGTCGATCAGCGCGTTCTACCAGCGCTATCCGGTGTGGTCGTTGCAGGACATGTGGCGCGCCGCGGGGTTGGAGGCGGTCACGAGCAGGCCGATGAGTCTCGGCGGCGGCCTGGTCACGTGGGCTCGCAAGGTCGATGGTTGAGCGCCGCTTGCCGGCTGGAGCCGCGTTCTATGCGCGCCATGGCGGCAAACGGGCGGACTGGTGGACGCTGCTCCACCCGCCGTACACGATCTGGCACCTCAGCTACGTGGTCATGGGCGCAGCCCTCGCGCCGCGGCTGTCGCGGGCGATGCTCGGGGCCACCATCCTCGCGTTCTTCCTTGCCGTCGGCCTGGCCGCGCACGCACTCGACGAACTGCACGGACGGCCACTCGACACCACGATCAGTGCGCAGACGTTGCGCATCGTCGCGGCGACGAGCCTGGCCGGCGCGGTGGTCCTCGGCGCCCTCGCCGTGCCGCACAGCAGCGTGCTACTCGTGCCATGCATCGCGATCGGCGTGCTGCTCGTGCTCGGCTACAACCTCGAACTCCTAGGCGGACGCCTGCACACCGACATCGGTTTCGCGGTTGCGTGGGGTGGGTTCCCCGTCCTCGTCGGCTTCCTTGCCCAAGCACCGCCGATGACCGAGGCGGTCACCGTTGCCGCGCTGGCTCTGGCCCTCGCCACCACCGCCCTCTCCTATACCCAACGGCGGCTCAGCACACCCGCCCGAGAATTACGCCGGCGCGTGTCCGGCGTCCACGGCGTGATGACCATGACCGACGGCACGCGGCACTCGCTGGACCGGACCGCATTGCTAGCGCCCCTGGAGGCGGCGCTCAAGGCACTCTCGATCGCCATGCCGATGCTCGCCCTCACGCTGCTACTCGCGCGCACATAGGTATGCCGCCCGTTTGACCTGCGGGCCATCGGACTGACCGGCGAGCCAGCGCGACTCATTCGTTTGGATGAGGCGCCCGCGGGCGCGTGTGCCTACCGTCGAGTTGTCGGGCCGGGCCGGGCCGTGGATGGACGATCCCCGTCTGTCGAACGGTCGGAGGTAGTGCCGTGGGGACGAAGACAATGGTGAGCCATTCCTACGTCTTCGTCGCGACCGTGCTCGTGTTCGCGACAGGAGTGTCGTGCTCGGTCGTTCATCACCGGCACCGGCCGCAGCCGGCCGTCGGCCGCGCCGCGACGGGCCCGATCGAGCAGGCCGAGACATGGGCAAAGGCCAACCTCGCGCCAGGAACTCGGGTCGGCGTCGACTTCGCATTTCCGGATGCTCTCGGCCGCAATCGGCCGGTCGCGCTCGATGTGCTCTCCCTCGGCGGGGCAGACTGGCGCGCCGACGCTTTCGTCCTGTCCACCGCCGAACTGCGCGACGAAGCCGGCTCCATCGACTCGGTATCCGCCGCGCTCGCATCGTCGCTGCCCGTCGCGGTGTTCGGAAGCGGCGCCGCTCGGGTCGAGCTGCGCGAGATCGCCACCGACGGGGCGGCCGCACTCACCGATCGCTGGCGGCACGATCTCGCCGCCCGTACGTCGGCGGGCATCGGCTTGCTGCGCAACCCGCGCGTGGAGGCGACCACGTCCTCGCAAGCCGCGCTGCGCCACGGCGGACTGGATCTGCGGGCGGCGACCGTGATCGCATGGCTGGCCGCGAAAACTCCGGTCCGCATTACCGATGTCGCCATCGATGGTGCCGAGGCCGCCGCTGGCCGGCCGGCCCGGCGCATGACCATCTCCATCGCCGACGCCACGATCGCGCTGTCAGCCGAGCTCGCGGCGCTACCGCCTGACTACCGGCCAGCGAGTGTCACCCCGCTGCCGCGCGGACTGCTTCGGCTGTGGTGGACCGTCGCCACCGCGCCGGTGGTGTCGCTGGACTGAACAACGCTGAGCGATCCGAGACGATCACAAGGAGTGCCATGAAACGATCATCGACACGCGGCGCGCTGTTGGCTGGTATCGCCGCGACACTGCTCGCCAGCTCTGGCCTGGCAAGCGCAGCCGCGGCCCGGCCCGCCGCAGTGCCCGCCGACTCCTCGGCCATCGTGCGGGGTGCTCACTTCTCCCCGGACACTCCGGGCGTCGACGTCTATCTGACCGCGTTCGCGGGCGGGACGACGAGCCTCTGGCTCTCGGGCGTCGGCTACGGCGATGTGAGCCCCTACCAGCGTCTCGCGCCGGGCGCGTACACCGTCGCCATGCGTGCCCACAACGCGCCCGCCTCGACACCGGCGGCATTGAGCTGGGTCCTGAACGCCCGAAGCGGACAGGCCTACACGGCGGCCGCGGTCGGCATGAACAAGCAGCTACACGGCATCATCCTGCGTGACGAGCTCACGCCGCCCGGCACCGGTACGGGTCTGGTGCGGGTCATCCAGGCCGCCAGTCGCGCCCCCCAAGCCACCGTCACCGCACTGCACGGACCCGTCATCGCGAAGAATGCCGCATTCGCCACCAGCACGGCGTACGCGACGGTGCCTGCCGGGAACTGGCCGATCCGGGCCAGCTCGCTGACCACCCCGAGTGTCGCCACCAGCTCCGACCTACGGATCCACTCCGGCACGGTCACCTCGATCGTGCTGCTCGACGGCAAGCCCACCGGAATCGCTATCCGTACCGTGGTCGACGCAGCGGGCGCCGCGATCGCACCCATCGGCGCGATACCCGCCGGCGGCGGCGGCACCGCGCCGCGCCCCGGTCCGGCGTGGGCCGGCGCCGCTCTTCTGCTCGGCGGTATCGCACTCGCCGGCACCGTCGGCATCGCCCGCCGGCGCACCAGGATGCCGACCGCTCGGTGATGGCGCGCACCGCAGCGTGGTCCCTGGTGGCGATCGCGATCGGAGTGATCCTCGCCGCCGTGGGCGTCCGCGCTGCTGTGCACCCGACGTCCAGTCCTGCTGCAATGCCGCCGCCCGGTGCCGCCACCCCGATGGCTACGACCACGCAATCCGGCCGAGGGCTCGGGGCACTCCCCCCGCTACCGCATGGGCCGACCGGTCCCGCCCATGCGGCGCCACGCGCGCCTGCGCAATCGGCACTGCCCGTGCGACTGACGATCCCGGCCATCGGCGTCGACACCCCCCTCGAACATCTCGGCCTGCTGCCCGATCACACCCTCAGGCCGCCTGCTCGATGGGACGAAGCCGGCTGGTATGCCGACGGGGTACGCCCCGGGGATCCCGGGCCGGCGGTCATCGCCGGGCATGTCGACTCGGTGTCCGGACCGGCGGTGTTCTACCGGTTGCGCGAATTGCGTCCCGGCGCTGTCGCCCTGGTCGTGGAGCAGAGCGGGGTAACCCTGAGGTTCGTGATCGACACCGTCGCCGCCTACCCCAAGAACCGGTTCCCGACCGCTCGGGTGTACGGCCCCAGCCCACTGCCCGAGCTCAGTCTGGTCACGTGCACCGGCGACTTCGACTGGAATGCCCATAGCTATCTGGACAACCTGGTCGTGACCGCTCACGTCACCGCGTGACCGGAAATGTTGGCCACGTTCACACGCGGGCGGCCGGCAGCATCAGTCTCATCCGGCAACCCGCCACGGCCTCGGCCCCGATCTGAAGCTTCCCTCCGCATGACGCGATGATCTGTCGCACGATCTCCAGTCCCAGGTGGGTGCCCTCAGTCCGCGACCGGTCGTAGCCCGGCCCGTCGTCTTCGACGTCGATGATCGCGAAAGCGTCCTCGGTGGCCACGCGGACGGCCAGTTCTCCGGCCGGTCCCGCCGCCTCTATCCCGTTCCAGATCAGGTTGCGTAGCGCGCGGCCGAACGTGATCCGCTCGACCAGCGCGTAGACCGGTGTCGCGTCAAGCGTGATCCGCGTCGAGACGTGTAGCCGCGCTGTGGCGAGCACGCCCTGTACGAACGAGTCCAGCCTGATCACGCGTGCCCCTCGACCGGCTCGCGGATCTTGGACGGACACGCCGTCGCGGTAGGAGCGCACGAGGCTCTCGAGCCACCGCGTCTCGGTCATGATCTGCCGAGCCCGGCTCCGGCTCTCGGTACCGGCATCGGCCGACTCACTGACGAGCGAGGCCAGCAGCATGATGGTGCTGAGCTCGTGGAGTACGTCATGATCGAGTCGGCTCCGGTCGTCGCCACGCGACGGTGCGTCGCAGCGCGCGACGGTGTGCCAAACAGCGGTCATCTGGCCTCAGCCTCCCTTCGGCCACCGCATCCGATCGCGCGGCCGGCCGACATTGCACGACGTGCATGCTTGCCCGTTCACGACAGCGTGATCGCCGCGTCGTCGGCGTAGAAGCCGACTGCGCCCGCCGGCACCGCGGAGACGAAGGCATTGAAGTCGAGGGTCGAGCCGGGAACTGCCGTTCGGTAGGAGACGGTGACGAGTTGCCACGACGTGCTCAGCGTGACCGTGGCGCTCGCGGAGCCGACAACGACGGCGCCCGACATCTCGCGCAGCCGCAGCGTGAGAATCCGTCCAGCCGTGGCTCCCTTTACCCACAGCGAGGCGGAGTACGTGCCGGCGGACGTCCTCGTCACCGAGTTCGGGTTGTCGTCCAGCGTGGTGACGCCGGCGGTGCCGCCGGTGTTGGTCAGGCGGGCCGACCAGCTGCCGGCGTGGCCGCCGGACACCCGGGCGAGCGTGACGCTCGAGGCATTCGTGGACCAACGGCTGACGTTCGTCTCGAAGCCGCTGTTGGAGACCAGGTTGGCCTTAATCACGACCGGCTGCGACGCAGTCGACGCGAGACCCGCGCTGTCCTTCGCGGTGACGGCCACGGTGAACGTGCCCGCCGTCGTGTAGGTGTGCGACAGGCTCGCAGCGGCCTGAGTCACGACCGCTGACCCGTCACCGAAGTTGAACGCGTAAGACGCGATGGGCGTCGGGTCGGTGTCGGTCGACGTGGACGCGTTGGCCGTCACCACCACCGGTGCGATCCCGGACGCCGGCGAAACGGTGAGCCGGGCAACCGGGGCGGCATCCGGCGTGATCTGGACCAGCTGACTCTTGGTGGCCTCCACGTTGCCCGCCGTGTCCCACGCCCGGAACTTCACCGTGGTTGTCGCGGTGACGGTGAACGACGCGGTGTAGGAGGGACTCGACAGCGACGGGTCCGTCCCGTCGGTGGTGTAGTGGATGCTCGCGACCCCGGATCCGCCGACGTCGTCGGCTGCGGTGAGCGCAATGGACGCCGAGCCGAAATAGGCGGTGCTTTGGCACGCCGAGCCGTTGCAGCTCGTCGTCGAGGTCGGTGCCGTGCCGTCGATCGTGATGGCCTGGCTGTTGGTGGCCTCCACGTTGCCGGTGTTGTCCCACGAGCGGTACTTCACCGTCGAGGTACTGCCGACGCTGAACGGCGCGGTGTAGGACGGGCTGGCCAGGGTCGGATCGGTACCGTCGGTCGTGTAATGCGTACTGCTCACGCCGCCACTGTCCGTGGCCGCCAGCGAGACCGACACTGCTGCGGTGTACCAGCCCGCCGAGCACGCGGCGCCATTGCACAGGATCGTCGTGACGGGTGCTGAGCCGTCAACCTGGATCACCTGCGTGTTGGTCGCCTCCACGTTGCCGGCGGCGTCCCACGATCGGAATTTCACCGTCGTCGTTATGGGGACGCTGAACGGCGCTGTGTAGGTGGGGCTCGTCAGGGCGGGGTCGGTTCCGTCGGTCGTGTAGTGCGTGCTCGCCACACCGCTCCCGCCGACGTTGTCGCCGGCGGTCAGCGACACGCTGACCGCTGCCGGGTACGCGCCGGACTGGCAGGCCGCGCCGTTGCACGAGACCATCGTCGCCGGAGCGATCTGGTCCGGCGGAGGCGGAGCCGGGTGACAGTTCGCGGTGCCGGAGTCGGTGAACGTCCCCTCGTCAGGCATGAACGCCCAGCTGTAGCTGCCGTTGTGCAGTGTCATCCGAGCGACACCGTGCGTAGCCGCGTTCAACGCCTGGCTGGTGCTGATGGGCGCGCCCGGCGTGTCGAGGCCGGCCCCACCCGTCCCGACGATGAACTCGCGAGTGCCGTAGGTCGGATCAGGCTGACCCGACGCGTTCACTTGGGCGAAGCGCTCGTACCAATGCGAATCACCGTTGAGCACGACGTCGACACCGCCGGCATAGAGGTCCTGCCAGATCGCCTGGAAGGTGGCGTCTCCGCCCGAGCCGGATGCTGTCGAGGCCCACCGCGGATTCTGGTAGTACGCCAGCGTGCAGCTCGTCGGGTTGGCCGCCAGGTCCTGCTTGAGCCACAGCTCCTGTGCGCTGCCGGCGTTGCACGTCGATGCATCGGTCGGGCACGGTGCCGTGTTCAGCGCGATCACGTGCCAGGAACCCAGGTTGTAGCTGTAGTAGCCCTTGGCGGGGTCTCCGGCGGCGCTACCGAAGTAGCTGTAGTAACCGGCTCCGGGCGTGCTCGGGCAGTCGGTGCCGCCGGTGGTTCCGTAGTCCTTGTCGCCCGGCACCGGATGGGTGATCGGCTTCTTGACGCCCCATGTCGGGTCGTAGGACTGCTGGTAGGCGGCCGGCCCGCCGCACTCGTACTGGTTGTCGCCGAGCGGCAGCACCGCATCGACACCGTCCAGCAGCTGAGCGGTGTGCGACGCACGGCAGTCCGTGGCCGTACCGAGGCCGTTGTTGAATGCCGGTGCGGTCGGATCGCACGCGATGTCGCCGGCCGCGGCGATGATCGGGTCGGGGTTGGGCTGGACGTCCACGTGCGTGCTCTTGACGGACTCCACGTTGCCGCTGTTGTCGATCGAGAAGAACGTGACGGTCGTCGGCTGGTTGATCGTGAACGGTGCCGTGTAGATCTGGCTGGATGTGGTCGGCGTGCTGCCGTCCGTGGTGAAGTACGTCGTCTTCACACCGGATCCGCCCGGATCCTTGGCGGCCAGGGACACCGTGGTCGATCCGTGGTAGGTGCTCGTCTGGCACGGCGAGCCGTCGCAGTTCAGCGTGGTGATCGGCGCGAGCGTGTCGGGGCCGTTGATCACCTGCGCGACGGTTTGCACCGAGGTCCGCGCCGGCGCCCCGCCGGCCTGTCCGCTGGTCTGCAGCCAGTCCAGGAACGCGTTCAACGTATCCAGCTCGATCGGTCCCCAGTCGCTGATGCAGAAGCTGTAGTTGGTCGGGTCGTAGGTCTGCGAGCAGATCTCGTGGAAGGTGAACGTCACCCAGCCGCCGCCGTGCTGCGCCGCCGCGGCAACCGACGCCTTCAGGTGGTTGAGGGTCAGCGGCGGCACGTTCGGCGGCGATCCGCTCGCCGGGTCGTAGACCGTGCGCGTGGCATAGTTGTCCTTCGGCGGGCTGGTGGTCTCGGCGTAGACCGGACCGGCGCCTTCACCGGCGACGTCGATACCGCCCGCTGCGCGGGCAGTGCTGTAGCCGCACGACTGCACGACACTCTCCGCGGTCGCGTCGTACGCGCCGGTCGGGTAGGCGAAGGACGTCGGGTAGAACCCGTGGTCGATCAAGTTCTGCCGGTCCTGGCACACTTCGTACGTCTCACGCGACAGGTCGGTCATGCCCTTGAGGGCGACGTGGTCGACCGTGTGGCCGCCGACCTCGTTGCCGTCGTTGTTGAGACTCGTCAACTGCGCCCAGGTCATGTGCTGTTCGTCGACGTTGTTCAGACCGCTGACGTTGTAGAACGTGCCGGTCAGGTGGTGCGGCAGCAAGGCCCGCTTGTCTGCGAGCAGGAAGTGGGATGCCAACCCGTCGTCGAAGGTCAGCGACACGATCACCTTCGGCGCCAGCACGATGATCTGCTGCGAGTGCGGCTGCTCCGCGTTGCCCGCGAGGTCCGTCGAGAAGAACTGCACGGTGTACGTGCCCTGCGTCGACAGCGTGATCGGCGCGGTGTACACGGTGCTCGACGTCGACGGGGCGCTCCCGTCCAGGGTGTAGTAGCTCTTGTCGACGCCCCAGCCGCCCGCGTCCGACGCGGTCAGCGAGACGGTCGTCGTGCCGTTGTAGCCCGGACCGCCGCACGGCGCCCCGTCGCAGGCGATCGTTGTGGCCGGCGGTGTCGTGTCCGGCGGCAGGCTCGTGTTGATCAGCTGGGTGTTCGTGGGTTCGGCGTTGCCGGCGTTGTCCCACGAGCGGAACTTCACCGTCGTCGTGCTGGTGACGGGGAAGGCAGTCGTGTACAGCGGGCTGGACAGCGACGGATCTGAGCCGTCAGTCGTGTAGCGGGTGCCTGCGGTGGAGGAGCCGACATCGGTGCTCGCCAGGCTTACCTGCACCGTGCTCGTGTAGACGCCGCTCGAACAGGCGGCGCCGTTGCACGAGATCGTCGTATTCGGCGCGGTAGCGTCCGCGGACACCAGAGCCTCGCGCACGGTGTTCAGTGCCGCACCGGCCGGCGCGCCACCGGCCTGTCCGGCGTTCTGAATCCAGTCGAGGAACGAGTTGAGGTCGGCGAGCTCGATCCAGCCTGCCGACACTGTGCACGCCGCGTAGTTGCCGGCATCTTGAGCCTGCGAGCAGACGCGGCCGACCACTATCTGTGACCAGCCACCGTTGTGCGCGGCCGCGCCGTTGACCAGGGCTTGTATATTCGCGAGGGTCACCTGAGAGGTCGGCGCGTACGCGCGGGTGGCGAACCAGTCCTTGGGTGGCAGCGTCTCGGCGTAGGTCGGACCCGCCGGCGCCAGCGATCCGGCGGTGCGGCCGTTGCCATAGCCACACGACTTCACGATGCCTTCCACCGAGGCGTTGAACGCGCCGCCGGGATATGCGAACGCAGCCGGGCTCAAACCGTGCTGGACGAGCGCCGCCCGGTCGTTGCACACCTGCGCGGTGGGGTTCGGGTCGGTGGTCAGATTCGTTGCGCTGACCGTCTTGCCGCCGACGTCGTCGCCAGCGGTGACGAGGCTGCCCAGCTGCGACCAGGTCATGACGTTCGCCGAGACACCGACGGTGCCCGAGTTCACGAAGAACGTCGCGTGGGCGGCGTGCGGTGCGAGCGCTTGCTGGTAGCCGAGCGTGTACTGGCTCACGGTGCCGTTGTCGAAAGCCAACGAAACCAATGTCTTGATCGGCACGACCTTGACCTGCTGGCTCTGCACCGTTTCGGCATTCCCCGCACGGTCGGTCGAGAAGTACTGCACGTTATAGGTCGCGGGCACGTTGAGTTGGAACGCTGCCGAATAGACGGTGCTCGAGGTGGTCGGTGTCGATCCGTCCGTCGTGTAGTAGGTGGCGGCCACCCCGGAGCCGCCGGCATCTGCCGCAGACAGAGCGACACTCACCGAGCCGACGTACGGCGCGGCGGTACACGCGGCTGAGTTGCACGTGACGCTCGTGGTCGGGGCGGTGGTGTCCGCAGGGGCCTGAATGGTCTGGCTGTTGGTTGCCTCGGCTTTGCCGGCATAGTCGTACGCCCGGAACTTGACGGTCGTGGTGCCGCCGGCACCGTTGACGTTGAACGGGCCGGTGTAGGTCGTGCTCGTGAGCGACGGGTCGGAGCCGTCCGTCGTGAAGTGGATGCTCTGCACACCCGAGCCGGTGTCCGTGGCCGTGAGCGACACGCTCACGACGCCGGTGTACGGATTCGGCGAGCACGGCGCGCTGTTGCACGCGATCACACTCGTCGGGGCCGAGGTATCCGCCGCCGTCGCTACCCCGCGGACCGTGCCCAGCGCGGCGCCGGTCGGTGCGCCTCCGGGTAGACCCGCATTGGCCATCCAGTCGAGGAACGCGTTGAGGTCGGCCAGCTCGAGGTGGCCGCTCGCCGTCGAACACGTGGAGTAGTTGTTCGGGTCCAGCGCCTGCGAGCAGATCTTGCCGATGACGATCTGGCTCCACCCGCCGTTGTGCGACGTCGCGCCGCTCACGAGCGCCTGCATGTTGGCCAGGGTCACCGCGCTAGGGGCATATGCCCTGACACCGAACCAGTCGGCCGGTGGCACGGTCTCGGCGTAGGTCGGGCCGGTCGGCGAGAGGGAGCCTGCTGTGCGCCCGTTGCCGTAGCCGCAGTTCTTGACGATGGCCTTGACCGTGGCGTTGGTGGCGCCCCCGGGATAGGCAAAGCCGATCGGCGTCAGGTTGTGCTGCAGGAGCGCAGCCCGGTCGTTGCAGACCTGCGCGGTGGGGTTGGCGTCGGTCGTCAGATTGGACGCGTTGACCGTCTTGCCGCCGATGTCGTTGCCGGCACCGGCCAGCGTGGTGACCTGCGACCAGCTCATGAAGTTGACCGACCCGCCGACGGTTCCTGAATTCACGAAGAAGGTCCCGTTGACGCCGTGCGGCTGCAGTGCTTGGAGGTAACCCAGCGTGTACTGGCTGATTGTATTGCCATCGAAATCGAGGACGACCGTTGTCTGCGGCAGCGCCGCGGCAGGTGCCGTCGACGCGACGACCAGACCCAGCGGCAGGCAGATGGCGAGAAGAATTCGCAGCCAGATCGCTTTGCTGAATCGGGTGTTCGCGGCGCCGGCTCGCCTGCGCTTGCGGCTCAGGAACGATGCGTTCGCGGACAGACTCGGTCGCCTCGAACTTTCCACCGTTACACCCCCAACACACTGAGCTCCAGATGCCGTGCCCGGCATCGAAGTCGTGGCCGACTGTAGGCGGGGCGATCGGGTGGCGAACTCATTCAGCTGACGTATCTGCTCTAGTCCGACGGGACTAGAGCGCGGACGTTTCGGTCGATTTCGGCGGCGTCTGAGGCCGTTCACCGCATTGACTCGTCACGACTCCTTCCGATGGAGGTTGTCTCCTTGCCCCTCTGCGTGCATCGTGGCGGCGTGCCTCCGATCTCGGTGCTCGTGGTGGACGACCACGCGGTGTTCGCGGACGCACTGCGGGCGAGCCTGTCCGCCGAGGTCGACCTCGAGCCGGTGAACGTGGCATACGGCGTCTCCGAGGCCTCGGCGAAGCTGAAGTCGTTGCAGCCCGATATCGCCGTGCTGGATCTGCGCCTCGGTGACGGCGACGGTCTGGCGTTGGCCGATCGGATCCCGGAGCTGTCGCCCGCGACGAAGGTCATGATGCTGTCGGCGGTCGAGTCGGTCGAGGCCGTCGTCGAAGCGCTGGCGGTGGGGGTCCGGACCTGGCTGCCGAAGACGATCGACACTCGCGAGCTGGTCCGGGCGATCCGCGCCGTGCATATGGGCGACGCCTGGCTGGACCCAGCTCTCTTCGGCAGTGTCCTCAGCGCACTGACGAAGCGCGCCGTCACGCCGCTGCCCAACGCGCTGAGCGTCCTGACGCCACGCGAGCGTGAAGTGTTGGACTGCCTCGCGAACGGCCTCAGCCGCGCGGACATCGCCGCCAAGCTCCAGGTTTCGGTGAACACCGTCCGAAGCCACGTACACAGCCTCATCGCCAAGCTGGGCGTCCACTCGACGCTCGAAGCGGCCGCGCTGCGCAACCGCCTCCGGGTGTCGAGATAGGGCCGCCTCATGCCGGGCCTGGGCGCACGCGCAGCGGTCGCCGCGTTGGGGCGCCATCGCACGATGGCGGTGGCCGGCCTCGCCGCCGTGCTCGCTGTCCCGGTCGTCGTCCTGCTCGTGCAGCACTCGGATTCGACCGGCCGCGACGGTGGCGCCCGAGCGGCGGCGGCCTCGAGCGGGTCGATCACGAGCATCGCGGCGTCGGGCCCGAGCACGGCGTCGCCCACGACGAGCGCGAGCCATAGCGCTCGTGCAACGCGCACCGGCACGTCGGCCGGCTCGACCACGCCACCCGGCGCGGCCAGACCGTCGCCTCCACGGTCGAGCGCCGGCGTCGGTCGGCCGAGATCCGATCCCCCGCCTCGTGGCGGCTATTTCCGCACGCAGCCGGTCGGCGCGTCGCTCGGCCTGCCGAGCGATTCCACGTGTACGGCCCGAGTCCACCGTTCGAGCTGGGAGCCCCGCCCCGCCAATGCGGCAGCCAATCGGACAGTCGTCGATCCGGTTGCCGTGCATCAGTCCTTCGCGGCCCGCCCGGTGAACGGAGGCAACGGTTACGACCCTCGTTGGGACAGCTGGCTGCTACCGCGCGTCGATGGACAGTTCTCCGGAACCACCGACGAGATCTTCCAGTGGTCGGCCTGCAAGTGGGGGCTGTCCGACGACCTGCTGCGCGCGATCGCCGTGCGCGAATCGACGTGGTACCAGTACGAGGCGTATCCGGGCGGACGCCCGGTCATCGACTGGGGCAGCGGCGACATGATGTCGGCCGGTACCGACGGGGCCGGCGCGTTCTGTTCCGGCATCGCGGGCCACGGACACGACTATCAGCTGGACTTCGGCACGGGCATCTGCCCGAAGACCTTCTCCATCGCCGGCGTCATGTCCTGGCAGGCGCCGTCATGGGGCCAGATGGCGGGTAACCAGAACGGCACGTTCCCGTTCAGCCGCAACTCGACGGCGTTCGCTCTCGACTACCTCGGCTCGTACCTCCGCGGCTGCTACAACGGCTGGGCCCATTGGCTGGACAACGGCGGCACACGCTCGGTCGGCCAAATGTGGGGCTGCGTCGGCTCTTGGTACGCCGGTGCGTGGCGAAGCAGTGACGCCGACGGCTACATCAGCCGGGTACAGAACGAACTGCATGCATTCACGTGGTTGCAGGAGGACTGGGCGTCGATCAAGCCGCCCTGCGCGGCGGCCTACGGGTGTCCCGGACCCCGTCGCTGATCGGCTGACAGCGGTTCGACAACCGGCACGCTTCGGACGTTAGGCACACAGTTCGGGCACGGCATCCGTCAAAGCGATGAGGTCGCCTAGCCCAGACGCATGATGCCGACGCTTCCCGAGACCGGTTAGCTCCGACTGCAACGTGACGTGATCGTCCTGTGAACAGCCACGACTGCGTCCGGAGCAATGACTAGGGGGATGTCGAGATCATGATCAATGGGTCCGGGTTGAGCGTTGCCGTCATCGGTTGTGGCTACTGGGGATCGAAGCACGTCCGGGTGCTTCACTCGACCGACGGGGTGGAGCAGGTCGTCCTGGTCGACGCGCAGGAGAAGCGGCTGGAACAGCTGAGCCGCATATATCCGGCGGCGTTGCGATTCTCCACCCTTCGGGCAGCGCTCCCCCACATCGACGCGGCTGTCATCGCGACACCGCCGACCTCGCACGTGCCCGTCGCGCTCGAAGCGATAGCAGCCGGTAAGCACGTGCTTGTCGAGAAACCGCTTGCCATCAACTCGGCGGGAGCTCGACAGCTGATCGACGCGGCGGACTCCGCGCGCGTCACTCTGATGGTTGGGCATACGTTCGAGTACAACGCGGCGGTGTGGAAGCTGCGCGAGCTGATTCACAGCCAGTCGTTGGGAGAGATCTACTACCTCGACAGCGCTCGCCTGAACCTGGGTCTTTATCAGAGCGATGTGAACGTCATCCTCGACCTGGCGCCGCACGACATCTCGATCATCAACCATGTTCTGGGCGAGACACCACGCGCGGTGCAGGCCTGGGCATCGCGCCACGCGCATCCGCGCTTCGAGGACGTGGCGTATCTCCGGCTGTTCTACGACGACGAGCGGCTCTCGGCCAACGTCCACGTCAGCTGGCTCGACCCGTGCAAGGTCCGCCGAGCGACGGCAGTCGGCAGCGAGAAGATGGCCGTGTACGACGACCTGGCCACCGAGGAGCGCATCCGCGTGCTTGACCGGGGCGTCCGTCCACCGTTGCCCGACGATGACTTGACGCAGCCGCCGATGTCCTACCGGTACGGCGACATCACGGCACCGTTCGTCGTGCCGGACGAACCACTCAGCGTGCAAGACCGGCACTTCGTCGAGTGCATCGCCACGCACACGGCACCGAACACCGACGGCGCCTGCGGGCTGGCCGTCGTCGAGGTGCTCGAATGCGCGCAGCTGTCCTTGCAGCTCGGGCGTCCCGTGCTTCTCGAAGAACTGGCGGCCGAGGCCAGAACCCGAATCCCGAGCGGCAGCCTGCACGTCGTCGGCTCGCGGCCGTGGCTGCGTGACCACACGACAGCGCGCTGGGACAGCGCCCGACATCAAGAACGGCAACCGGCACAGGCTGCCGGCGCGAGCGTCTGACCGAGCGCGCCCGATGAAGGTCAAGGTGCCTTTCCTGGACCTCTCCGCCACGACGCGTGAGGTCAGCGCGGCAGTGTGCGAATCGTGGAACGCGATCCTGGCGGGGAGCCGGTTCATCGGCGGCCCGGTCGTCGAGCAGTTCGAGGCCGCGTGGAGTTCCTATTGCGGCACGTCCGAAGCGGTCGGAGTCGCGAACGGGACCGACGCGATCCAGTTGACGCTTCGGGCCATGGGCATCGGAGCGGGCGACGAGGTAGTGCTGCCGGCGAACACCTTCGTCGCGACGGCCGAGGCGGTTGTCCTGGCCGGCGCGACGCCACGCTTTGCCGACGTCGACCCCGACACCCTCCTGCTGTGCGCGGACACGCTCAGACCGGCACTGACATCGCGGACCAAGGCCGTCATCGTGGTGCATCTGTACGGCCAGATGGCCGACATGGATGCCTTGGCCGATGTAACTGGGCACCACGGCGTCGCGCTCATCGAGGATGCCGCGCAAGCTCAGGGCGCAACCTGGGCGGGACGGCGGGCCGGCTCGGCCGGGCACGCCGGCTGCTTCAGCTTCTATCCCGGCAAGAACCTCGGTGCCTTCGGGGACGCGGGAGCGGTCGTGACCTCGGATGCGTGCCTCGCCGCCCGGGTGCGCTCGCTGCGCGACCACGGCCGGGTCGCCGGATCGCACTACGAGCACGACGCGGTTGGTACCAACAGCCGGCTCGACGCGATACAAGCGGCGGTGCTGATTGCCAAGCTGACCCGTCTGGACGAATGGAACGACGCGCGTCGTCGCATCGCCGCGCGCTATCGGGCGGCATTCGGCAGCGGCGTCCTGCAGATGGTGGCCGAGGCACCTGCCGCTCGCGGTGTCTACCACGTGGCCGTCGCGCGCATTCGCGACCGCGATCGGGTCCAGCGCATCTTCACGGCCATCGGCATCGAGACGGCCATCCATTACCCGACGCCGTGCCACCTGATCGCACCGTACCGGCGCTACGCCGATGCCCCGCTACCGGTGGCCGAGCACGCTGCGGGCGAGGTGCTGTCCCTGCCGATGTATCCGCAGATGAGCACCGAACAGGTCGAACGGGTTTGCGCGGCAGCCGAGGTAGTCAACGACATTCTGCTGGCCAAGGAGGCGAGCCGCCATGGCTGACGTCGTCATCGGCCCGAGCCTCCACGCAGACATCACGGCCGTCATCGGCTACCCGCCCGGGCGCGATAGCAGTGACGAGCTGGTGCTGGGAAGCGGCGCCCGGCTACGCAGTGGAACGACGCTGTATCTCGGAACCAGGATCGGCGATCGCCTGGAGACCGGGCACAACGTTGTCGTCCGCGAAGGCTGCAGGATCGGAGACAACGTCTCGATCTGGAGCAATACGGTCGTCGACTACGGCTGCCGGATCGGCAACGGCGTCAAGATCCATTCGAACTGCTACGTCGCCCAGTACACGGAGATCGAGGACGACGCGTTCCTGGCGCCGGGCGTCACGATTGCCAACGACCTGTATCCCGGGCAGCCGGCCTCCGCGCGGCTGATGTCGGGGCCGTTGATCGGAGCCGGCGCGCAGATCGGTGTCAACGTGACGATCCTGCCGTTCGTGCGCATCGGCGAACGAGCGCTGATCGGCGCGGGCGCGGTGGTGGTCTCCGACATACCGCCGGACTGCGTGGCCTTCGGCAATCCCGCCGCGGTTCGGGGCAAGGTCGCAGACCTGACGGCGATCGAGGAGCGCGTCAAAAGCGTGGCCGGCTCGACCAGCCGCTACCGCCGGTCGGCGACGGCGACGGCCACGGCGACGGTGGCCGCCCGGCCGACGAACGGCGCGCGGCCATGACCGACAGCATTCTGCCGCCGTTCCGGCTGGAGCCGATCAGCGCCGAGGAAGCGCCTCGCCTACTCGGCAAGCGCTTGTTCGACTTCAGCATCGCACTCCTGTGCGGCCTCGCCCTCAGTCCCCTGCTGCT
>JAODNL010000421.1 GCA_025465405.1 Pseudonocardiales bacterium
CGGCCCGACCCGTTCACGCAGCCCCGATACAGCCGACCGCGTCGCGCCACCACTGGACAACACTTAGCTGATCTTGAAATGCCGCGCACGCTGAAACCGCAAAGTTCACCCCCGATTTCACCCCGAATGTGTCGCTTTAGTCCCGATTTATCCGGTATGGGGGGGCGCGCGATTCGCCCGTCGGATGGGATCTGCGCGGCCTGGCGCCGGCGCATTGGCTAGTCGCGCGGCGTGCTTGTCGGCCGTGGTTTGCTAGGCCTGATGGTCAGTCGTATCGCTGGCAGGCTCAAGCGGGGGTGATTGATGCGATGGCGGGGACCCCGGAAGGCAGGCCGGGCAGGGCGTCAGGGGGTGTGTGGAACAGCCACAGTGACATTGCGTGATAGGCGGGCCAGTCGGCGGGGGCTACTTGAAGTGACGCGTAGTCGTCGTCGAAGGTTTGCTTGGGCAGTTTGGCCATCGTCATTTTGATGGGCGGCGAGCCGGGTAGTTCGACGTGGACGGGGCCAGGGTTGGGTAGTGATCCGGTGGGAAAGCGTACGGCGGCTCCGCCGATGGAGATATCTACGAGGTCTCCGCGAACACCGTCGACCAGGATGCCGGTCGGGATGGTGATCCGATGGGCGTTGCGTCGCGAGGTGGCATATTCGGCGTCGCGGATTCGGTGAGTGCCGAACAGCAGGACGGCGCCGGCCAAGGCGATCCAGACGCCGGCAGCGACGGTTGACTCCGCGCTGGTGCGCCACGGGACCAGGTGCTCAACTCCGGCGGCGGCGTAGGCGAGCACGGCGGCGACCAGTGCCGTAAGGGTGCCAAGAATGCGTGGCGTGCGGCCGCGGTGTCGCTCGTCGGAGCCGCCTTTGGGTGTGACCTGGAATTGCAGTGCCCGGCGGGAGACGAGCCACCACAGGCACGCGACGCCGACTGGTACGCGGAAGATGCGCAGAGCGAACGCCGTGGGCCAGTGGATCTGGTGGCGCATGAGGCGTTTTGCTCCCCATAGACGGGTGGAGAACATGGCAATGAACGCGGCGGCGAACACGAGTGGGCCGGCCGTGGATGTCTGTGCACCGCTGAGGAGGACGGCGACCGGCACGATGAACGCGATCAGGGTGGCGATGCCTTCGAGCCACCACAGCGTGCCGTTGAGATATTCGTGGAAGTTGCGCCAGGACATCCATCGTTTGGCCGCCCAGAGCCGCTCGTGGGTCAGGATCTGCATGGCGCCCATTCCCCAGCGGCGCCGCTGCAGGAGGTACTGCTCCGGTGTGGCCGGAGCCAGCCCGACAGCGAGGGTTTGGTTGTGGTAGGCGGTACGCCAGCCGCGCCTGATCAGTTTCAGGGTGGTGTGCATGTCTTCGGTGATCGTCTCGGTGGCAACACCGCCGACGTCCCGGAGCGCGCTCACGCGCAATAGCGACGTCGAGCCGCACCAGAACGGTCCGGCGCCAGCGTGATGGCGAGCCGGCATGAGCACGTTGAAGAACAATCCTTGCTCGCCGGTGACACCGTCGTCGTCGAAAGCGCCGGAGTTGTAGAAGGCCTGCGGGCCCTGCACGAGGGCAATCTGGGCGTCGACGAACCAACCCAGGGTGGCGGAGAGGAAGCTCGGCAGCGGGACATGATCGCAGTCCAGTACCGCGATGATGTCGATACCGGGCCGGCCTTCGGCTTCCTCGGCCTGCATCAGTTGGAGGGCGTGGTTGAGGTTGCCCGCCTTGGCATGATTGTGGATCGGGCGGCTGACATACCGGACGCCGAACGCCTGGCACATCTGCTCGACCCAGGCCCGGTTTCCGTCGTCGAGTACCCAGGTCTCGTGGGCCGGCCGGAGATCGGCCGCGGCGGCGATCGTCGGAGCGATCACCTCGACCGGCTCGTTGTACGTAGGGATCAGCACGGCGACGTGCATCCCGCCCGGCGGATCGGTGACCGGTGCGGGAGCCGGCGAGTCGATGTTCCACAACGTCACCGTCTTGACCACGAGTCCTACGAGCGGCAGTGCCTCGAAGGTGACCAGTAACCAGGCAACGGCCCGGTTCCAGCCGCCGCCGGGCAGGGTGTAGCCGATACGCCAGCTCAGGTAGCCGACCAGAGCTGCGATAGCGGCGACGCCGCCTACGTGGGCCATGCGTCGGGATCTCGTCGGTTCCGCCGTCGGCGACCCCAACCGATCCGCCCACGCGGCCAGCTGCAGGTGCTCGAGGGGCGTGCCGTCGGAGCTGGTGGTGTCGGATTCGGCCGCGTGGGCGGCACCGTGCGGCGCGGTGCGGGTGGGGAGAGGCACGGTTGACTCCTAGGTCAGGTTCGTCAGCGTTGCGGCGACGATCTGGTTGCGGCCCGCAGCTTTGGCTTGGTAGAGCGAGGTGTCGGCGAGGTGCACGGCAGCGTCTGCGGTGTCGCCGGGTCCACAGGCCAGCCCACCGCTGACCGTGACCTTCATGACGTGGCCGTCGACGCTGGTAACCGGCGTAGCGCCGGTGCACGTGCGGATCCGCTCGGCGACTTCGAAGGCCCCGGCCGGATCCGTGCGGGGCATGATGATCAGGAATTCCTCGCCGCCCCAGCGGCCGGCGATGTCTCCGGCGCGCAGCTGCTCTCGTAGCCGCTGTGCGAACGCACCGAGGACGAGATCGCCTGCCGGGTGGCCATAGGTGTCGTTGACGTTCTTGAAGTGGTCGATGTCCAGAAGCAGCAGGCAGAGGGGAGCGTCGTGGCGCCGGGCGTCCTCGTGCGAACGGCGCAGTTCGTCGTCGAGATGCCGGCGGTTGTACAGGCCGGTAAGGGCATCGGTGCGGCTCATGCGATCGAGCTCGGCATTGCGCTCGTGCAGCGCGTCCTGGAGTTTCTTGACGTGGACCGCTGACGCGACGCGGGCCAGAAGCTCGGGCGCTTCGAACGGTTTCTTCAGGTAGTCGTGCGCGCCGCCGCGCAGGCCGGCGACGACGTCGTCCATGCCGGACCTGCTCGTGAGGAACACGACCGGGATATCGACGAGCTCGGGGTCGGCTTTGAGTGCCGCGAGGACCTCATATCCGTCGAGTCCAGGCATCTCGATGTCGAGCAGCACGATGTCGGGTGGTTGTTGCCGGCAGTGCTGTAGGGCGGCGGTGCCATCGACGGCCTCGGTGACCACGTAACCCTCGGCTTCCAGGCCGCTGCGCACGACCGCCCGGACGACCAGGGAGTCATCGGCGATCAGCACGGTTGGACGGCTCATAGGTGTCCTGCCAATGCCTGCGGGTCGGCGATCAGCACCAGTTCGCCGTTCGCGTCGACCATTCCGGAGATGAGCGGATGTTTCTGTCCGCGGGGGGCGATTCCGATATCGGCGTTTGCGACCCGCCGTAGCCCGATGACGCGATCGACCAAGAGGCCGAAGGTCTTGTCCGGAACCTCGATGACGAGAATGTGGGTGCCAGCACTGCCCATCGGCGAGATGACGGTCAACGGCGGGTCGCCGGGTATGACCCCGGCGACGTCGCGATCCGGTGCCGGTAGAGCGATCATCCCGTCAACGAGGCGTACTCCGCGGACGGCCTGCACGGGGATGGCGTAGGCAGCCCCGGCCAACTGAAACTGCACCATCGTCGTCATCACGACGGCACCTGCTCGCGGTGGTCCAGGAGCTTGAGCAGCTCAGCGGGTTCGTAGCCGTCGCCCGCGATGCCGCTGGGGTCTGCATCGAGCAGCACCCGACGAGCCACGGCGTAGGCCCGGCGAGCCGCGGGCTCCCGGCCGGCCGCGTCGAAGGCCAGCCCGAGATTCAGGTGGGCTATCGGATCGCCGGGTCCGAGGTAGATGCATCTGCGGAATGCAGTGATCGCGGCGTCATGGTCGCCGGCCGCCATGGCGCGTTGGCCGGCGTCGGCTTGCGCCGCGGCCGCGGCTGTTGACGTTGACGGTGAAATCGGATCCGTTGCCTCCAGTCGCCGTGCCGCCGAGGCCGGGAGCCGTCCTTGCCTGATCGAGGTGACGGGGTCGGCGTGAGCCGGACCGCGGGACCGCCGAGGGGCAAGGGGCCGCACCACCGGTGCGGCATGAGGTCCGGTCGATGCACGCTTTGAGGTTCGATAGAGGAACGTGTCGCCCGTGCCTATGGTCTCGAACCGATCCGACACCTGCCAGACGGACTCGGCCGCGCCGAGGAAGAGCGTGCCATCGTGGGGCAATGCGTCAGCCACCCGATCGAGGAAGCCGCGCATGTGGGTGGCCGAGAAATAGATCAACACGTTGCGGCAGAAGACAACTTGTGATGATGCCGCCTGCTGGGGAACGGGATCGAGCAGGTTATGACGCGCGATCCGGACGCGATCCCGAAGGTGCGGCTTGATCTGCCAACCGTCGGCGGTCTCGTCCAGATGTCGCCCGATCCGCTCGCGCGAAAGGCCCGCGAGCTCACGGTCGGCATAGCGGCCGGCTGTCGTTCGCTCCAGCGCGCTCGTCGATACGTCGGTTGCGATCACCGAGCCGTCGACGCCCAGCTCGTCCAGAATCATGGCCAGGCTGTAGGCCTCCTGGCCGTTCGCGCAACCAGCACTCCACAACGTCACCGGGCCCGCGAGGTTCGGCAGTATGTCATCGGCCAACGCCGAGAAGTGTTCGGGGTGGCGGAAGAAAGAAGTCTCCTGGACGGTGACGCGGTTGAGCAGGCCCTGTAGGACCTGATCACGCGTCGCCACTTCGTGGAGATAGCGATCCGGATCCAACCCGTGAGCCGCGACGTCGTCGCGAATACTGCGGCGAAGCCGCGCCCGCACTGCG
>JAODNL010000466.1 GCA_025465405.1 Pseudonocardiales bacterium
CGCCGACGCAGATCTTGTCCTTAGTGGTGAAGCCATCCTTGAGCACCGTTGTCGCGATGTTCTGCGCGTCGACCACCATCGGCGTCAGCAGCTTGCTGGGGATGTCTGCCGTGCCGTTGTTCACGGATCCCGTCGCGACCGCGGCCGCGTCCGACGGCTTCTGGTGGACGAGGTCGACCGCGATCTGGGCGGCGGCCTTGGCCTCGTCCTGGATCGACTTGTACACCGTCATCGACTGCGTGCCCTCCAGGATGCGCTGCAAGCCCGGATCGGTCGCGTCCTGACCAGTCACCAGCACCTTGCCCGCGAGCTTGCGCGCAGTGAGCGCCGTGATCACCGAGTTGGCCAGGCCGTCGTTGGCGACCAGCACGGCATCGACCTTGTCGTGCAGGGCCGTCAGCGCCTGCTCCATCTCCTGCTGACCGGCCGCGCCGTCGAAGTTCGGCGTATCGGCCTCGTACGCCTTCTTCAGCTTCCCGGACGCGAACAGCGGATCGAGCACGTCGTGCGCGCCCTTCTTGAACGCCTGCCCGGGGCTACTGTCCGGCGCCCCGTTGATCAGCACCACGCTGGCGCCCGGCTTGAGATGGTCGGCGAGGTACTGGCCTTGCAACTTGCCGACCGTCTCGTTGTCGAACGACACGTAGTACGCCGGCGTCGCGCCCCCGCCGACCATCCCGTCGTAGGCCACCACGCCGGCGCCGACCGCGGCCGCCTTCGCCACCGTCGACGCGCCGGCCTGCTCAGTCATCGGGCTCATCACAATCACGCTGGCACCGTTGGTCAAGGCCGCCTCGGACTGCTGCAGCTGCGTGTCGCCGCTGCCCTGAGCATTGTTGGCGATGACTTTGATGGTCGGGTCAAGGTCGTGAACCGCCTGGATGAAGTACGGCTTGTCCTTGCTCTCGAACCGGTCCGCACACGTCGAACACGGCATCAGGAACGCGATCGTCTTGTTGCCGGCGTTGCCCTTCTTGGCACCCGCCTGGTCGCCGGATTTCTTCGTCGTGCCGCAGGCGGCCAGGCTGGCGATCACGGCGACTGTCGCAACTGTGACGACTGCACTCACTACGGTGGCGCGCATCGGGACTCCTCGCATTGAAGGGGCGTCGGCAGGTTGATGAGCCTGCGGGCGACGGTCAGGCGGTGGTACGGCGGCCACGGCGTCGGACGCCGTCGGTCGTGGTCTCGGGGGCCGATCCGCGGACGACCAGCGATGTCGGCAGGATCTGCGTCTCAGTGGCGGCGGGGTTGCCGCCGAGCTGGGCGAGCAAGGTGTGGGCGGCGGTGGACGCCATCTCGCGGCTGGGTTGGCGCACCGTCGTCAGCGGCGGCTCGGTGTGCGCAGCCGTCGGGATGTCGTCGAAGCCGACGACCGCGACATCGGCGGGTACGGATCGACCGGCGGCGCGCAGCGCACGCATGGCGCCGATCGCCATCAGGTCGTTGTGCGCGAACAAGCCGTCGAACTCGCCGACGCGGAGCAGCCGTGACATCGCGTCGTAACCGCCCTGTTCGGTGAAATCGCCCTCCACCACGGCATTCCTCGCCACGGCGGCGTGGGCCCGACGAGCCTCATCGCGGAAGCCCTTGCTGCGGTCTGTGGTGCAGCCGTACTCGCGCGGGCCGGTGATCATCGCCAGGCGACACCGCCCGCTTGCCACCAGGTGCGCCGCTGCCTGCTCGCCGCCGGCAGCGTTGGTCGTGCCAACCGACGGGAACTCGGGGTGGTGCCCCCGGTCGTCTATCAGCACGACCGGCAGCCCGCTCTCGTAAAGGCTGGCGATGTAATCCATCGTGTTCGGCGGCTCGATGACCAGCAGGCCGTCGAACGAGCTGCTGGACACGTGCGCCGCGAACTGCGCGAGCGACTCCTCACCCCGCGTCGTCGTGTAGAGCAGCAGGCCGTACCCCTCGACCTCGAGCACGTCGACGGCGCCCTGCAGCACGTCGGACATCCATGGCCAGCTCAGCGACGGAACCAGCATGCCGACCGTCCGAGTCTGCCCTCGCGCTAGTCCCACCGCCCGCGCGCTCGGCGTGTAACCGTGTTCGGCCATCAGCCGCCGGACGCGCGCCGCGGTTACCTCGTCGACGTCCGGCTTGTCGTTGAGTACTCGCGACACGGTCGTCTTGCTGACACCGGCTAGCCGCGCGATGTCCGACATGGTGACCGCCACGAGTCCCCCGGATATCTGGTTGGAACCGGTTCCGTAACCGGTTCCGCAGAACGTAGGCTCGTTTCCGGAATGTGTCAACCGTGAGTCAAGCGCCGCAGCCACATGTACCTCTGGCGGCTAAACCAGCACGGCTGGACCCACCGCGAATACGGCAGCCGCCGGCCCCGCTCGCACCCAGGCCGTGGCGGTGCACATGACGTTGGGTGGCATCGCGGGCAAGGTGTTCGGCACTATCAGCATTGCCGCTATCGCACTGACCGTCGGCGCTTGCGACGCATCTAGTCAGCGACAGGCAAGCACCTGGACCCACACCACCGCGCTCGTGTCACCGTCCATAGGCGCACCCGCCGAGACGAAGAGTTCGCCGGTTCCTTCTTCGTCCGAGGCAGCCTCCACAGTGACGACGTCTGCTCGATCCAACGCCGGCGCGAGCCCGCCGAGTTGTGGCTATACGCTCGCTGACTTCAGGCGAATCGCCGGGGGAACCTGGACCGCCGATGTCGCCGGTTCCTTCGCTGGGTGGTGTTCCTTCGCGAGTTCCAAGTTCCGGGTAGGCGCTTCGAGAAGGACCGAACCAATCGGCCCCGCGCTCTTCGCGGCGCCACGCGTCTCTCCGCGTCCGATATCGAAGCCCTTGTGGCGTTGGCCAGAGCGCTGTTGGCGGAGCATTAGCTCCTGCAGCGGCGAACCCGTCGACGAAAGCGGACCACGGCCGCCGCCTACTGGAGCATCGGAGCCAGGGCGAGCACGTCCTCGGGCGCGTGCAGGTGGACCGGTGAGAGGAAGACCGTGCTCACGCCCCGCTCGGCCAGAGCCGCGTACCGCTCTCGCTGCTCGACGGGTGTGCCTGCGTGGTGGGTTCGCGCGAAGGCCGCGGCGGTCGTCGGACCTCGGTGCTGCTCCACCCGCGCCCACACCTCGTCGCGATCACGCCCGACCACGGGAAGGTCGAGGACGGTGACGGCTACCTCGTCAGGGTCGCGACCGACCTGTTCGCAGTGACGACGAAGCACCGCGATCCTTCGGTCGAGGCTCTCGTCGCACGGCAGGTTGCAGCCGTCAGCCAGGCGAGCGGCGATCCGAAGGGTGCGGCGCTCGCCGCTGCCGCCCACGATGATCGGCACGTTCGAGACCGGCCGGGGGTAGCAGGTGGACTCCGGCAGGCTGACCCGTTCGCCCGCGTACGCCTTGGTGCCCGGTGACCACAGAGCCCGGATCGTCTCGATGGCGACCTCGAGCTGGTCGAGTCGGTGCGCAGCGGGCGGGAACGCCACGCCGTACGCGGCGTGCTCACGCTCCCACCACCCGGCGCCGATACCGAGAAACGCCCGGCCGCCGCTGATCGCGTCGAGCGTGGCCACCGTCTTCGCGGTGATACCGGGCGGGCGAAACGTCACCGGGGAGACGAGCGTTCCGAGGCGCAGGTCGGTGTCGAGGCCCGCCAGCATGCCGAGCGTGACCCATGGTTCCGGGATCGGCGTCCAGGCGCGGTCGACCTGTGGGATCTGGATCAGGTGGTCCATCAGCGCGATTCCGGAGAAGCCCGCTTCGTGCGCAGCGAGCGCGATGCCTCTGAGCCATCCCGCCGGGTCCTCGCCCCATGGGAATCGGGACACCTGCAGTACGAATGACAGCCCGTCCGGTTCCGCCGGCGGCTGCGGCTCGATCGCCGGGCGGGGCACGGACGACGATTCCGAGCGCAGGACGACGACCTCGTCCCAGCCTTCGGCCTCCAGTTCGGCCCGCACGCCTGCCGCTCGGTCGAGCTGAGCCGACAGAGCAGTCGCCGGCACCGGCCGATCGCGCAGGGCGTTGCGCTGCTTGGCCACCGCGGCCGGCGCGTCGAAGAGGACGGCGACCGCCGGGAGCCCGGTGGCTTTCGCGACGGCGAGGTAGCCCCGCCGACGCTCCTGCTCCAGCCCGACGGTGTCGACCACACAGGTGAGGCCCCGGCGCGCACGCGCGGCAAGGATGTCGTCGAGTAGCCGAAACGCGTCCGCGGAGGCATCCAGATCGTGCCGCCCGCTCCCGACGATTCCGCGAAGATCATCGGAGGAGACGATCTCCTGAGCGCGGTAGTTGGCGCGGGCCCAGGCGGACTTCCCGGAACCGGACGCCCCGACGAGCACCACGACAGCAGGATCGGGAAGGCCGCTCACCACGCCCGGAGTCTGACATCACGACCGGACGTCATCCATTCCACGACGCGCCGCGCGTTTCCGGGACTTCCGCACGAGCTGGCCAACAGCTACCGTGAACGCGCCATATCTGGCCGTAGTCGGACGGACCTACGTGAATTGGGTCCGTGCTGCGGCGAGGAGGCGCAGCTGCCGGGAGGGCCGCCGTGGACAGTGATCGCCTTAGTATCGAAACCCGCGCTGTCGGGTATGTCGCCGAGCCTGATACGGAAGTGCTCGCACCGGCGCCGTCCGAGGCCATGATCGCGCTGCCGATGTCCGGTCTGGCCTTGCCGATTCAGCGCAAGGTCACTGTCGGGTCGGCGAATGACCCGGCCGAAGTCGAGGCCGAGCAGGTCGCCGCGTCAGTAGTCGACGTCCTGCGACGCAGGAGAGTGACCGACGACGGTGACGCGCACGAGCACGGAGCGGGCTGCGGTCACGACCACAGCCTTGACGTGACGATTCGCCGGCACGCCGACCACGCCCACGGCGACGGCGATCATGGCCCGGTCGGCCTGTCCGGCGGCGAGCTGGGCGCGGCCACGGAATCGCGTCTGGCGGCGGCGTCCGGGGGCGGTCGGCCCATCGCCGACGGGATCCGCGGGCCGCTGGAGAGCGCCCTCAACGCGGACCTCTCGGGTGTCCGCCTGCACGCGGGGCCGACCGCACGAGAGCTGAGCCGGTCGATGTCGGCCGAGGCGTTCACCCAGGGAAACAATGTCTTCTTCCGCGACGGAATGCCGGACACCGCGACGGATGCCGGCCTGCATCTGCTGTCGCACGAGCTCACCCACACCGTGCAACAGGGCGCCGCACCGGTGCGACGTAAGGCAGCTGAGCGCGCGCCCGAGCTGGACCACCGTCCCGAGCCGAACGGCCAATTCAGCGGCGCCGTGGGCGGCATCAGGCGCTCGACGGCCGGTCCGACCATCCAGCGGCACGCCGCCTTCGAGCACTACATGCTGGGCCAGCTGCCCCCTCGCGAGCTCGCCAAGATCCCGGCCGTTCGCGACGCGCAGGACAACGCCGGTCAGACCAAGAACATCGCGAACGGCAAAGGTGGCGGCCTGCAGGCGCAGGACACGAGCAAGAAGAAGCGCAACGAGGTCCTGCACCTCATCGATATGGAGATGGCGCGGCTGTGGCGCTACAAGAAGAACCCTGAGGCCTTGAACAGCATGGCCGGCCAGATGGGCAAGGTGTACAAGGGGAAAGCCCAGGTCGGCGAGGTCGACACGTACGGATCCGGCTCCGACCACGCCAGCCACGGCACCCGCAAGCTCAAGGACACCGAGTACGACGTCCCGATCGTGGTCCTGACCTGCCTCGACGGCACCATCGTGCTGTCCTACAGCGAGATGAACACGATGCCCGACCTGTTCGGCAATCCCGAGGCCATCGAGAAGACGCCGAAGGCCAAGGTACTGAGCCTGTTGCAGGGTGTGCGCCAGCAGCTCTACATCGAGCTCAGCAACCTCCGAGCCGAGCTCGATCCGGTTGGCGGATCGAACAACAAGCTGGAGTCCCGCGGGATCGACGGTGACTTCAAGGGCGCCACCGGACCCCGCGCGCAGGCGGTCGTGGAGAAGGCGTACGAGATCCGCACCGAGCGCGACGTCAACGTGGCAACTACCCGAAAGGGCCAAGAGAACGAGCAGTATTTCTCGGCGCTCGAACGCAACGCCTGCCACTTCGCGCCGGAGAGCTGGGCGCAGTGGCGTGGATATCACGAGAAGGCGCTCGAATTCGCCGACGCAGCCGCGGTCTGGCGGGACAAGGCCGCCACCGAAGTCGACCAGAACAAGAAACAGCAGGCCACGGAGTACGCCGACAAGCTAGGAAACCAGGCACTGCTTCAGAACAGCTTCGGCGAGCACTACTTGCAGGACTCGTTCGCGGCCGGCCACCTGGTCGACAAGACGAAGATCATGCAATGGTTCACGCTGTGGCTGCACAACCAGGGCCATGAGCTCGGCTCCAGCGACGCGGCCAAGGCGCAGTGGGCGATGGCAATCCATGCGGCCGGCTTGAATCTGACATCCAATCCTCAAGCCCTGCACGACCGCGGTGTCCGCGGTGATATCACGGACGCCACCGACGCGGCCGCCGGAATGGGGATGCAGTCCTCGCCCGATCTGAAGTTCATGGTGCGGTGGCGCGCACTCGCCAAGACCAGGTCGAAGTTCGCCGAGCTGGACGTCAAGACCGCACAATTGGAGTTCGGCTTGAGCGCCAGGCAAGCCCAGGTGTTCTTCGATTCGCTCGTCGACAAGCGGTTCGCGTCGAAGAACGTATTCGGCCAGAAGTACTCGCTCAAGAGCGCCATCCTCAACAACAAGGCGTACGACGCCACCATCGGCGTCGCCGGCCAGGGCAAGCTGAGCGATGCCGACGCCGGCAACTCGGCTGCGGAATTCAATCTCGCCTCGCTCAAGGAGCTGCTGAGCAACGCCTATATCGGTGCATCCACCAAGTTCTTCCACGACATGTTCTGCAAGGAGGGCCTCGAAGTCGCGACCGACGGAGACGTCGATCTGGGCCGGATCTACGGTGACGCGAACATGATGAACGCCGGTGGCGGACTCGGCCTCGAATGGTCGGCCGAGACATCCCGGATGTCGCGTGACGCCGTCTTCGACACGATCAGAGGCGGCGCACCGCAGCACACCACCGCCCAGATCGAGGCCCGGTTCCCGAAGAAGGTCAAGATCCCCGAAACCGGAACAATCGTCCCGATCGCCGATTTCAACCTGCATCTGAAGGCTGAAGGTGAGAAGGCGGGTGGCCTGTTCGAGCAGGCGCAGGACTGGAAGGCGAAGGGCCTGTACAAGACGTTGGGCTTCTCGGACAAGGGTGCCCTGGACCTGACGAAGCTCACCGGCGCGGTGGCCAAGCAGCGGACGCTGCTCGACCAAGAACCGTTCTGACGCACCGTCTCCCCGCGATCTTGATGCCGACAGTTGAGCGATAGCTCGGCGCCAAGATCACGAGGAGATGCGGCCTCCGGTCAGGCCGTATGCGTCGCCAGGTAGTGCGCGGCTGCGTTGATCACCTGGGCTCGGATCAACTGCGAGATCACCGTCGCGAGCCGTGGCGTGTCGCCGTTTGCCGCGGCCGCCAGTGTCGCCTTGATCTGCGTCGCCAGCGCATCGCGTTGGTTGACGAGCACCGACAGAGCCCGCTGCTCATGCGCATATGTCGTGTCGCTGGTGCTCGACCCCGAAGCCAGCGCCTTGCTGTCCGCGATCAGCGTGTAGGTGGCGAAGGCGCCAACGCTCGAATTGAGCTGCTGGTAGGCCATGCCTAGTTGCTCAGTCCACCGCAGCGCCGACGGTGTGCTTTGCAGTACCTGGCTGATCACCCGACCGTCGGTCTGGTAATCCTCGTGCAGACCGGTCAGGTACATCAGCGTCGGGCGCAGGTCAGTCTCCTCGACCCACGTGCCGACCGTGCTCGCCTGTGGCACGGTGGCCGTCGAGTTCGGGTCGTGCGGCTG
>JAODNL010000505.1 GCA_025465405.1 Pseudonocardiales bacterium
GACGACTACGTCGTCAAGCCGTTCAAACCGAAGGAGCTCGTCGCCCGCATGCGGGCCCGGCTGCGTCAGCACGAGGACATCGCCAGCGAGACGCTGACGCTCGGTCCGGCCGACTCCCTCGTGCAGATCGACGTCCCCGCGCACCAGGTGCTGCGTGACGGGAAGCCGATCGGGCTGACGCCGCTCGAGTTCGATCTGCTGGTGGCCCTGGCGCGCAAACCCCGCCAGGTGTTCACCCGCGAGGTCCTGTTGGAACAGGTGTGGGGCTACCGGCATGCCGCCGACACCCGACTGGTCAACGTCCATGTCCAGCGACTGCGCTCCAAGGTCGAGCGCGATCCCGAGCGGCCCGAGGTGGTACTGACCGTCCGCGGCGTCGGGTACAAAGCCGGACCTCCATGATCGAGGCCCGCGGCGCCGATGGCCTGGTGCCCGCGGTACGCGGTCGCGTTCGTACCGCCCGCCGACGGCTAGGCGAGCAGACCCAGGTCACCGCCCGCCGCGTCGCGCACACCTGGCGGCACTCGCTGCAGCTGCGGGTCGGTACCAGCACCGTGCTGATCACCGGCGTCGTGGTTCTGGTCATCGGCATCCTGCTGGTCGACCAGGTCACCGGGGGGATCCTGCGCGCGAAGAAGCAGGCCGCGATCAGCCAGGCGAAGGTGGGCCTCGCGGCGGCGAACAGCGTGCTGTCGGGGGTCGACGCAGGTGTCGTCGCCGACGTCGCCGACGCGCAGCAGGAGATCAGCTCGAGTCTGACGGCCAGCGGCAGCAGTGCCGGGCTGTTCAGCATTGCGATCGAGTCGACTTCAGCCACGCTCGACAACGGGAGCACGACGATCCCGCCGCAGCTTCGGCGGCTCGTGCAGCGGTACAACCTGGCGGTGCAGTACGCCCCGGTGCCGGCCAGTCCGGGCAGCGGCGAGCTGGTGCGCGGGCTGGTGGTCGGCGAACCGGTGCCGGCCCGCAACGGCCTGTTCGAGCTGTACTACCTGTTCCCGCTCACCGCCGAGCAGCAGACGATCGCTCTGGTGCAACGCACGGTGCTGCTGTCCGGGCTGGGCTTGGTGATCCTCGTACTCGCGATCGCGCTGCTCGTCACGCGCCAGGTCGTGCGACCGGTGCGGGTCGCCGCCGAGACGGCCGGCCGGCTCGCGGGCGGTGACCTCGCCCAGCGCATCAAGGTGCGCGGCACCGACGACATCGCCCGGCTCGGCCAGTCGTTCAACGACATGGCCGGGAGCCTGCAGCGACAGATTCGGCGACTGGAGGACCTGTCCCGCCTGCAGCACCGCTTCACCAGCGACGTCTCGCACGAGCTGCGCACCCCGCTGACCACGATTCGGATGGCCGCGGAGCTGCTGCATGCCAACCGGAGCGAGTTCCCCGCACAGCTGGCCCGATCCGCCGAGCTGCTGCACAACCAGCTGGATCGTTTCGAGGCCCTACTCGGCGATCTGCTCGAGATCTCCCGCTACGACGCGGGTGTCGCGCGGCTGGAATCGGAAACGATCGACCTGCGCGGGGTCGTTGCCTCCACTGTCGACGCGAACCGGATGCTGGCCGAGCGTCACGGCAGCGAGATCGTCGTCGTCGAGCCGGACGAACCCGTCCTGGTCGACATGGACTCGCGGCGCGTGGAGCGGATCCTGCGCAACCTCGTCGGCAATGCGCTCGACCACGGTGAGGGCAAGCCGGTCGAGATCACGATCGGCTGCGACGACCATGCCGTGGCGGTGAGCGTCCGCGACCACGGCGTCGGCCTGCGCCCTGGCGAGGCCGGCCTGGTCTTCAACCGGTTCTGGCGCGGCGACCCGTCGCGTAGCCGGGTCACCGGCGGTACCGGCCTGGGTCTCGCGATCTCGCTCGAGGACGCCCGCTTACACGACGGCTGGCTGCAGGCATGGGGCGAACGGGGCCGCGGCGCCCAGTTCCGGCTGACCCTGCCGAGGCACGCCGGTCACACGTTGATGTCCTCGCCGCTACCCCTCGACCCGGACGACACCGATGAGGACGAGGAGTGACGCGCCGCCTCCTGACCCTGCTGACCGTCGCAGTCCTGCTCGCCGGCTGCACCGGCGTACCGTCGTCGTCCTCTCCCCAGGTGGTGAACCCCGTCGGCGTCGCGACGCCGACCGGAGCGCCCCAGATCACGCCGGCTCCGGGCGCCGACCCGCGCACCATCGTCACCGCCTTCCTCGCCGCGAGCGCCACGGACGATCTGCGCTACACGGCGGCACACGGCTTCCTGACGTCGGAGGCGAAGCAGCGCTGGTCGTACAACACGCTGACGATCGTCGACTCGGTGCAGGTCAGCAATTTCGTCGACGGGGCGGTGACCGTAACCGGACGCAAGATCGGCTCCGTCAGTTCG
Organism: Pseudonocardiales bacterium; assembly: GCA_025465405.1. Taxonomy (GTDB): domain Bacteria; phylum Actinomycetota; class Actinomycetes; order Mycobacteriales; family Jatrophihabitantaceae; genus RYN-117. The sequence goes on from JAODNL010000505.1 coordinate 2,375, forward strand.
GTCGGCGTGTACACGCCGGTCCTGCAAGGCAACGGCTCGGGCGGCGTACCGGTGCCGTTCTCGTTCGGAATGAAGCGGAATGCCGGGCAGTGGCGGATCGACACGCTGCAGAACGGCGTGGTTCTCACCGCCGACGAATTCCAGCGCTTCTATCGGCAGCGGTCCCTGTACTTCTTCGATCTGGCCGAGAAGCGCCTCGTGCCCGACCCGCGCTACAGCCCGCTGTCGGATCCGAAGCTCCTGGCCACGTGGCTCATCAGTCAGCTGGCTGCCGGGCCGCGGGTCGAGTTGCAGAGCGCGGTCAGCATCGAACTGCCCGCTCAAACAGATCCGAGCGGGGTCTCGATCACGCTCGGCTCGCCCATCCGCGTGACGCTGCCGGGCGCTGGACAGCTCGACCCGCAGACGCGTAACCGGCTCGCCGCGCAGGTCGCGCTGACGTTGCAGCAGGCGACGGCGAGCGTCGAGATCACGATCATCGATGGGGGACGTGCGGTCTCGATCCCCCAGGTCGGCGGCGATGTCTTCAACGCGGCCGAGTTCGCCGCGATGAGCAGCCCCGCCAATCCGGCCCCCGCCCTCTATTACCTCCGCAACCAGGGTGTGGTCGACGAGACCGGCAAACCACTGCCGGGCGACCTCGGCAACGGGCACTACCAGCTCGATTCGGTCGCACTGGCGAGCATCGGCCAGCCCGACCTGTGGGTCGCCGGTATCACCGGAACCGGCACCGGTGCCCGGCTGCTCGTCGGATCGCGGAACACGGGGCTGCGCGCCACGCCGGTGCTGGGGCGGCTGTCCCGGCCGTCCTGGGCGCCCGGCCTCGACGAGGTGTGGGTGGGCGACGGCCCGCTCGTGTACCGGGTGCAGCTGAACGGTCGGCGATCGGTCGTCCCGGTGACCGGGACCAGCGGCGCGGTCAGTGGTCGGGTGACCGCGCTGCGGTTCAGCCCGGAGGGCACCCGGGTTGCCGTGGTCCTGACGGCGACCGACGGCACCGCCCAAGTGTGGGTCGGATCAGTGGTCCGAACCCGGGCCCAGGGCGGCCAGGTGCGCGTGGACAGCCTCGAGCCGGTGACGCCTCAGGGCGTCGCGGTCACGGACGTCGCCTGGAACGACCAGCTGAAGCTCTTCGCGATCGGGCGCGACCTGACGACCGGAGACCCCAGCGTGTACGAGGTCCAGGTCGACGGCTCACTGTGGACGCCGCGCGGTATCAGCAACCTGCCCGTACCCGACAGCATCACGGTCGCTCAGAACGAGGTCGCCTGGGTGTCGGCCGGCGGTACGGTCTGGGCCCAGCAGGCCAGTGCCTGGACGAGCCGAGGTACTGAGGGTGCGTTCTGCACCAACCCGATCTACCTGGAGTAGGCCCACGCCCGTCATCCACAGCCCGCGTGGCCCGTCCACAGGTCGGCGGCGACATGGGTGGCGCGCGCACCCGGCCTGCCAGCCTGGACGGATGCCTGGCCTGCTCGCGGCTTTGACCGAACTCGTGCTGCCGCGCCACTGCGTCGGTTGCGGGCAGGGTGGAGCGCTGCTGTGCGGGGCGTGCGTGCCGCGCCGTCCCACGAGCGGTCCGCACGTCGGCGTGCCTGTCCTCGCGGCCGCGAGCTATGACGGCGCGGTCCGCACGGCATTGATCGCCTACAAGGAGCGGGGTCGGCGCGATCTTGTCCGACCGCTCGCCGAGCTGCTCTCGCACTGCCTTGCGACGGCCGGTGCGCAGCTGCTCGTGCCGGTGCCGTCGGCGGCCGACGCCAGCCGGCGTCGCGGCGGCGACCACGTGCTTCGGCTGGCCCGCGCGAGCGCCCGCCGCACCGGTGCCCGCGTTGCCACACCATTGCGGCTCAGCCGCTCGGTACAGGACTCCGCCGGTCTGGGCGCGCTCGAGCGCGCGGCCAACCTGCACCGCGCGATGCGGGCTGCGCCTCCTCCGCACGCCACGAGCGCAGTGATCATCGACGACATCGTGACGACCGGCGCGACGCTGCGCGAAGCGGTCCGGGCGCTCGACGCAGCGGGCTGGTCGGTGCGGTGTTGCGCGGTCGTCGCCGCCACGCCGTCCCCTCTGGCACGTCCTCCCGGACCGGTCTACCGTGGGCCTGACCTGACCGAGTAGGCGCAAAGTCAACTGGGAGGTCATATGGAAACTGCCTTGGGCATGGAACTCGTTGTCCGCGGCCGCAACGTCGTCGTTCCCGACCATTACCGACAACACGTTGCCGACAAGCTCGCAAAAGTCGAGCGGTACGACCACAAGATCATCCGCGCGGACGTCGAGTTGCACCACGAACGCAACCCACGGCAGACCGGCCGATGCCAGCACATCGAGATCACCTGCCGCACTCGCGGCCCGGTGGTCCGCGGTGAGGCATGTGCCGAAGATTTCTACAAGGCGCTCGATCTTGCCGCTGAGAAGCTGGAGCGCCGTTTCCGGCAGGCGGCCGACCGGCGCCGAGTGCATCATGGTCGGCGTACCCCGGCGTCGATCGCGGACGTGGCGGGCAATGGTCATGTCCCGGCCGTCGAGGCCGAATTCACGACAGAGCCCGATGACATCGACGAGGGTCCAGGCCGGATCGTGCGCGAGAAGGAGCACCCGGCCAAGCCGATGACCGTCGACCAGGCTCTGTTCGAGATGGAGTTGGTCGGGCACGACTTCTACCTGTTCAGCGACGTCGACAGCGGACGGCCCAGCGTGGTTTACCGCCGGCATGCCTACGACTACGGCTTGATCCGGCTAGCGGTCTGACACCAGCGCGAACCGGACCTCGTCGCTGAACGTGCCGTCCGGGTTCCGCAGCCGGCCCAGGCGCACGCCGTCGGGACGGAATCCGGCGGCGAGCGCCGCCTTCTGCGACGCGATGTTGTCCGCCTTCGCTCCGAGTTCCAGCCGGGCGAAGCCGGCGTCCCCGAAGGCCCACGGCACGAGCAACCGAAGCGCGCGCGCCGCATAGCCGCGGCCCCGGAACGCAGGGTGTACGACGTAGCCGATGCCGCCGACATTCGGTGGTCCGGCCAGCCGCAGGCGCAGCGATCCGGCCACTCGGCCGGACTCGACGTCGACCAGGGCGAACGGTGCCGCGCCGCCGACGAGCCAGTCCAGGCCCGCGCGGGCGGCCGACGCGGCGGCCGACGCCGCTGACGGCTCTGTCGCCGAGAACCCGCGGACGAGTGTCTCCGGATCGCTGTCCGCCTCGTGCAACGCCGCGGCGTCCGCCGCCTGGACCGCCCGCAGTCGCAGGGTCCCGTCGCTGCGCCCACCCTCCGGCGGCGGTGCGAACGCACGTGCGACCGCCTCGTCCGGGTCGTGCGGCAATCGTCCGAAGACGGCGCCGTCGACGACGCCGCCCGGCGTGCGGATGTCTGCCCGCAGCAGGCCCTCGTAGCGGAATCCGGCGTTCAGGGCGGTCTTCGCCGAGGCCAGGTTGCCAACCGCGCACCGCAGGCTGACCCGCCGGACGCCGTGTGCGAATGCCCAGGAGGCGAGCGCGCGCGACGCTTCGGCGGCGTAGGCGTTGCCCTGCCCGTTCGGATACACGGCGTACCCGATCTCCGCGGCGACGTGCTGGGTCGACGGAAGGCGAAGCGCAGCCGAGCCGATCAGCCGTCGGGTGCTCGTCTCGACGAGCGCGCAGCCGAGCCCACGGCCCGCCGCTCGGTCCTCGACCCCGAATTCGGTGACGAACTGCGCAGCATCCGCGCGAGTGTAGGGGTCCGGTAGCTGGAGGAACTCGTGCATGCGGTCCTCCTGCATCGCCGTGTGGACGGAGTCCGCGTCGGCGGCCGCCCAGGGCCGCAACGTCAGCCGCTCGCTGGTCAGGACGAGGCCTTCGAGCTCCACTCCGTCGAACGCACCCATGCCTGCACGCTCTCAGATCCGTCCAGCCCGCAGCACGCGTGCTGGCCAAGATATGTGACCGAGCCGTGATCTTGGCCCAGTAGCCCGTACCATGGCCGCCGTGGTTCTAGCCAAGATTCTGCGCGCCGGTGAAGGCAAGATGGTCCGGCGTCTCGCGACGATCGCTGATCACATCGAGACGCTCGAGGAAGACTACGTCGACCTCACCGACGCCGAGCTGCGCGCGCTCACCGACACCTTCAAAGAGCGCTATGGCGACGGTGAGACTCTCGACGATCTCCTGCCTGAGGCGTTCGCCGTGGTCCGCGAGGCCGCGCGCCGCACGCTGGGCCAGTTCCATTACAAGGTGCAGCTGATGGGCGGCGCGGCGATGCACCTCGGCAACATCGCCGAGATGAAGACCGGTGAGGGCAAGACTCTCGTCTCGACGTTGCCGGCCTACCTCAACGCGCTCGCCGGTGACGGCGTGCACGTCGTCACCACCAACGACTACCTTGCTTCGCGCGACGCCGACTGGATGGGTCGCGTGCACCGCTTCCTGGGCCTGAGCGTCGGCAAGATCCTCAACGACCTGCCGCCGGAGAAGCGCCGAGCGGCGTACGCCTGCGACATCACCTACGGCACGAACAACGAGTTCGGCTTCGACTACTTGCGCGACAACATGGCCTGGTCTCTGGACGATCTCGTCCAGCGTGGCCACAACTACGCCATCGTCGACGAGGTCGACTCGATCCTGATCGACGAGGCACGCACCCCGCTGATCATCAGCGGCCCGGCCGAAGAGAACCAGCGCTGGTACCTGGAGTTCGCCCGCATCTCGCCGCGCATGCACAAGGACGTGCACTACGAGGTCGAGGAGGGTAAGCGCACCGTCGCGGTTACCGAGGAAGGCGTGGCCTTCGTCGAGGATCAACTGGGCATCGACAACATCTACGAGGCTGCGAACACACCGCTGGAGGGCTATCTGAACAACGCGCTGAAGGCCAAGGAGGGCGTGCAGATCCAGCAGGAGAACCAGACGCTGGCCACGATCACCCTGCAGAACTACTTCCGGCTCTACGAGAAGCTCGCCGGCATGACCGGTACGGCGCAGACCGAGGCCGCTGAGCTCCACCAGATCTACAAGCTCGGCGTGATCCCGATCCCGACCAACATGCCCATGATCCGGGC
>JAODNL010000509.1 GCA_025465405.1 Pseudonocardiales bacterium
GGCGTTGAGTGCGCCGAACTGAGTGCCGAGCGCTGGGGGACGCTGACCAGGCTCACGCTCCCCGGCGGCGGAACACTCGGTGTCTACCAGCCGTCGCACCCGTCACCGCTGACCGTCGGCTGAGGCCACGACAACGCCGCCGGTCGACAGCGGCATGGTCGCGCATCCGCCGCGACAGCGGCATTTTCCGGATGTTCGGTCGACGGCGAGCAATCCAGCTTGGATACTCAAACCCATCCCGACAACAGGTGCTCGGGGCACCCGAGGCGCAAGCCGAACCGGCACGAGTAAAGGGCGGCAGACGGGAGACCCGCTCGCGAGATCCACGTTCGAGGTCCCAAGTAGTCCGTGCCGGACCCGGCCCGATCACCGCACCCACGGCGGCTGGGACGTTGGTTATCGCGCTTAGACCTCTGAGCTGGGCGGGGGCTCCAAGTGCCTACGCTCAATGTAGCCAGCACCCGTCACGACGGTCAGTGGAGGCACGTCCTTGGCCACGACAGCACCCGCACCAACCACCGAGTCATGGCCGATCGTCACCCCAGGGAGGACGGTGGCCGCCGCACCAATCCAGACGTCCGCTTCGATGACGATCGGTGCCGTGATGATGAAGCCATAGCGCTCAGCCGGGTCGATGGGGTGTCCCTCCGTGATGAGGGTGACCTTCGGAGAAATCATCGCTCGGTCGCCAATCGTGATGCCGCCGAGGTCGAGGAATGAACACGCCTGGCCCACGGACGTTCGCTCGCCGAGCTCAATCCCGAGGCCGTAGGTGCTGTAGAACGGCGGGTGGATGATGGCTTTTTCGGGGAGCGGCTTGCCCAGCAATTCACTGAGCAGCGCGTTACGCGAGTCAATGTCGCTGAACGGCAGAACGTTAAGACGTGAGGTCAGGTCCATGGCGACTTGGATGCGATCGTAGATAGTTTGCCACTCGGGCGTCCGGGTCCGAATGCGTCGCTCCGCCAACATGGCTTCGATGCTCGCACAGCGGACCGTAGGAACACCGAGACCGTCGTCGAGGCCGGGCATCCGTTCATCGGTGCGGTTCAGGCATGACCGCACTGTCGGCGGCAAAGGAGTGCGCTCACGTGAGCGCACTGGTCGACGCTTCGTGTAGATACGCGAAGTCTTCTGCTGCGGCGGAACATCTCTGTGCAGACGCGCGTAGCCACGTCGGCGCGTCTGCACAAGATCGCGTCAGTCGGCGGATCACCGATCCGACGAGCAATCCAGACGATCAACGGCGACCCGGCCCGAAGACCGCGAGCGAACGCGACCCGACAACGAGAGTCAGACCGAGCAACACTGCCGTCGCGGCGCTCGTCACCGACGACGACACGCAACCCGGCGGTGCGAGCAGCCGGAAGACGAAACTCCGTCGTCGCCGGGCACCCGCACATCCGGGCCGACCGCGGACTCGCCGTCGCCGCAACCTTTCAGCCTTATGACCCGAGAACCTGCTGTAGATACGAATTGCCGAACACGCGAGACGGATCAAGCTCCTCGCGCACAGCGAGGAACTCGTCGAAGCGCGGATACACCGTGCGCAACGACGAGGCATCGCGATAGTGCAGCTTGCCCCAGTGCGGTCGGCCGCCGACACCGAGCGCGATCTGCTCGACCGCGCGGAAATAGGAAGAATGATCGCGCAAGACGTACTGGTGCACGGCGACATACGCAGACGAACGCTCGTACGCCGTGGACAGCCAGATGTCGTCGGCAGCGGCGAACCGGACCTCGATCGGGAAGCCGACATGCTCACCGTTGCGAGCGAGGTAGCCCTCGATCTGGCGCAGGACAACGGGAACCGCGGCCCGGGGCACGGCGTACTCCATCTCGCGGAACACGACCCGACGCGGCGACGCGAACACCCGGTAGGAGCGGTCGATGTAGTCGCGCGCGCTGAGCGCGCGGGCCGCGATCGCGTTCGCCCGCGGGATGAGCGACGGCCGCTTCGTGGTCACCCGGTTCAGCGCGTCGAAGGCTGTGTTCGACAGCAGCTCGTCGTCGACGTACTTGCGCAGCCGGCGGATCGGCCGCAGCGTGGTTCCCGGCAGCACCCGGTTGTTCCGCTTGGTGAGTACGCGTCGGGTATGCGGGAACCAGTAGAACTCGAAGTGGTCGTTGCCGGTGACGTACTCGTCCAGATCCGCGAGGATCTGATCGAGTGAGCCCGGAGCCTCCGACGCGGCAAGGGCGAACGCCGGCTCGCACTCCAGCGTCACCGTCGCGATGACACCGAGCGCGCCGAGCCCGACGCGGGCGGCGGCGAACACGTCCGGACGATGTTCGGCAGAGCATTCGAGCAGCGACCCGTCGGCCAGGACGAGTTGCATCGCCCGCACCTGGGTCGCGATCCCCCCGAGCTTGGCGCCGGTTCCGTGCGTTCCTGTCGAGATGGCGCCGGCGATCGTCTGGACGTCCACGTCCCCGAGGTTGCTCATCGACAGCCCGAGATGCCACAACGCTTCGTTGAGGTCGTGCAGCCGGGTACCGGCGAGCACGGTCACGAGCCTGGTCTCGCGGTCGGCGCGCAGGATCCCGTCGAGCGCATCGAGCTGGAGCTGCACTCCGTCGGTGTCAGCGATCGGTGTGAACGAGTGCCCGGCGCCGACTGCCTTGACCCGCAGACCCTCGGAAGCGGCGGCCACGACTGCAGCCTGCAACTCGGCGATCGTCGACGGCGCCGCCACGGTCGCGGGCCGCGCGGTGACCGTGCCGGACCAGTTCGTCCACATGGCATCGACTATGAACTGGACGCTTGTCCAAGTCAACCATTGACTTGGACGGTCGTCCAGTTGTCTGATACACCCATGACGACCCGCATGCCGGTAGAAGACCGCCGAGCCCAACTCGTCGAGGCGGCGCTCGCGGTAGCCGCCTCGGAGGGAATCGGCGCGGCCACCGTTCGCCGCGTCGCGGAGGAGGCCGGCGTCGCTCTCGGCGTGGTGCACTACTGCTTCGCCGACAAGGACGAGCTGTTCGCGGCACTCGCCACGCGGATCGTCGACGAGCTCGCCCGGGCCGGCTCCGAGGGACTGGCATTCGACGGCGCCACCGACCTCGCTGGGGCGCTGCACGCTGCCGTCGCCGCGCTGTGGGACACCATCGAGGTCACCCGCGGAGCGCAGCTCCTGACGTACGAGATCACCACGCATGCGCTGCGTGATCCCGACCTGCATGCGGTCGCACGGCGGCAGTACGAGGTCTCGCACGCGGCGGCGGCCTCGCTGCTTGCCCTGGCCGCGGACGCGAGTGGCGCCGCGTGGGTCCGCCCGCTCGACGACGTCGCCGGCGAGGCGCTCGCATTCGTCGACGGCGTCACGCTGCGCTGGCTGGTCGACGGCGACTCAGCGGCGGCACGAGCACGGCTCGACGGATTTGCCGCCTACCTGGCAACGCAGGCCAAGGCCGGGCGCCGCCGGGCGCGACAGCGGGCGGCGTCGTGACGGACCTGAGCGAGCTCACCAAAGCCACCGAACATCTGGAGCCACCGCTCGCCGCACTCGACATGTCCGCGCTGCGCGCCAATGCCGCTGACCTGGTGCGGCGGGCCGGCGGGAAGCCGGTACGCCTCGCCAGCAAATCCATACGTTGCCGGGCGGTTCTCGACATCGCCCGCGCCACGCCGGGATTCGCCGGCGTGATGGGCTACTCGCTACGCGAGGCGATCTGGCTGGTCCGCAACGGCGTCACCGACGTGCTGCTGGGCTACCCCACAGCCGACCGCACCGCGCTGGCCGAGCTTGCCGCGGAGCCAGCCCTCGTCGAAGCGATCACGCTCATGGTCGACGGTCCCGAGCAGCTTGCGCTGGCGCGGCGGACAGTGGGGGACGTCCCGCTGCGGGTCTGCCTCGACGTCGACGCCTCGCTGCGGATCGGCCGGCTGCACCTGGGCGTGCGTCGCTCGCCGCTGCGGACCCCGGCCGACGCCGCCGCCCTGGCGAACACCGCGGCGGCGCAAGGGTTTCGTGTCGTCGGGGTGATGTTCTACGAGGCGCAGATTGCCGGCTTGCCTGACTCGTCGCCGGCGGTACGTTTGGTGAAGCGGCGCTCCGCAGCGGAGCTGGCGCGGCGCCGGGTCGCCGTCGTCGCCGCGGTCCAGGCGGCCACCGGCCCGCTCGAGATCGTCAACAGCGGCGGTACCGGAAGCCTCGAGGTGAGTTCCGCGGCCGCGTCGGTCACCGAGGTCACGGCCGGGTCCGGGCTGTACGTGCCGACGTTGTTCGACGGTTACCGCGCCTTCCAGCCGAGGCCCGCGCTCTACTTCGCGCTTCCGGTCGTGCGCCGGCCGGCACGCGGCATCGCGACGTTGTTCGGCGGCGGCTATGTCGCGTCCGGACCCGCCGGCAGGTCTCGCCTGCCGTCGCCGCCGCGAGGTCTGCGGCTGCTCGGAACGGAGGGAGCCGGCGAGGTGCAGACGCCGGTACGCGGCCCGGCGGCCGAGGCGCTACGTGTGGGTGACCGGGTGTGGTTCCGGCCCGCCAAGGCCGGCGAGGTGTTGGAGCGCTTCGAGACCGTGCACCTCGTGCAGGACGGCGCCGTCGTCGCGTCCGTGCCCACGTACCGGGGCGCGGGCCAGACGTTCGGCTGACCCCTACGCCCGGTGATCACGCGGCAGTCAGCTGTGCGCGATGTCGTCCCAGCCCTCGACCTCGTCGGGCTTGCGCGGGGCCGGCCCGATGTAGCGGGCCGACGGGCGCACCAGGCGCCCGGTCTTCTTCTGCTCCATGATGTGCGCGGACCAGCCGGCCGTGCGCGCACAGGTGAACATCGCCGGCATCATGTGCGGCGGCACGTCGGCGAAGTCCAGGATGACCGCCGCCCAGAACTCCACGTTGGTCTCGATCGGACGGTCCGGCCGCCGCTCGCGCAGTTCGGCCAGCGCCGCCTGCTCGAGTGCCTCCGCCGCGTCGAAGCGCGGCGCGTTGAGCTCCTTGCAGGTTCGCCGCAGTACCCGCGCCCGCGGGTCCTCGGCCCGGTAGACCCGATGCCCGAATCCCATCAACCGCTCGTGCCGGTCGAGGACGCCGCCGACGACCTTGCGCGCGTCGCCGATCTTCTCGACCTCCTCGATCATCGGCAGCACCCGGGCCGGGGCGCCACCGTGCAGCGGCCCGCTCATCGCGCCGATGGCACCGGACATCGCGGCCGCGACGTCGGCACCGGTGGACGCGATCACTCGCGCCGTGAACGTCGAGGCGTTCATACCGTGTTCGGCGGCCGAGACGAAGTAGGCGTCGACGGCCCTGACGTGCTGCGGGTCGGGTTCGCCGCGCCAGCGGACCATGAACCGCTCGACGATCGTCGAACACAGGTCGATGCGCGCCTGCGGCACCGCGGGCGTGGCCAGGCCCCGCGCGGACTGCGCGACGTAGGACAAGCCCATGACCGCCGCCCGGGCCAGTTGCTCGCGAGCCTCCTCGTCGCTGATGTCCAGCAGCGGGCGGTAACCCCACACCGGCGACAACATGGCCAGCGCGGCCTGCACATCTACCCGGACGTCGCCGGTGTGTACCGGGATCGGGAACGGTTCGGCCGGCGGCAGGCCTGGACCGAACTTGCCGTCCACGAGCAGGGCCCAGACGTTGCCGAACGTGACCGCCCCGACCAGGTCCTCTATGTCGACGCCGCGGTACCGCAGCGCGCCGCCATCCTTGTCCGGTTCGGCGATCACGGTCTCGAAGGCGATGACGCCTTCCAGGCCCGGGCTGTAGTCGTCTGCCATAGACGTGCTCCGATCGGGTAGTCCGTGGGCTGGCCGCGGCCGGTGGATCGCACCGCCGGTCCATTCTGCCCGCACCAGGCATGGGGTTGGCGAGCAGGTGCGAGGATTGTCTCGATGACCGAGCCAGCCGGAATGCGCCGTACCTACCATCGCGGTCAGCTCGACGAGAGCCTGGTGTCGCGGACGTGGCTGGAGCAGTTCCACCTGTGGTTCCACGACGCCACCGCCGATCCGGCCGTGGTCGAAGCGAACGCGATGCAGGTGGCCACCGTCGGCGCCGACTGCCGACCGTCCGTGCGGACGGTCCTGCTCAAGGGCGTGGACGAGCGGGGCCTCGTCTTTTACACGAACTACGAATCGGCGAAGGCCCGCGATCTCGCCGCGAACCCGTACGCGGCTGTCGTCTTCGCATGGCTGGCCCACGAGCGCCAGGTGCGGGCGAGCGGGGCGGTGCAGCGTGTCGATCGGGCCGAGACGGAGGCCTACTTCGCGACCCGCCCACGTGGGTCGCAACTGAGCGCCTGGGCTTCGGCCCAGTCCAGCATCGTCTCCTCCCGTGCCGTGCTCGAACGGACGTTGGCCGATCTCGAGGCCCGCTACACCGGAGTCGACATCCCGGCACCGCCGAATTGGGGCGGGTACCGGCTGGCCCCGGACACCGTCGAGTTCTGGCAGGGTCGCGCCGACCGCCTGCATGACCGGCTGCGCTACCGGCGCGCCGGCGAGCGCTGGGTGCTCGAGCGGCTCGCGCCGTGACGGCCACCCACCGTCGATGAGCGAGGACATCGAGCTCATCCCCGACACCGCCGCGGCGGCTGAGCAAGCCAGAACGCTACGTGGCCTGCTCGGTCGGCATGCGGTCGACACCAGGCCTATGGCCGTGCCCGCTTACCGCCGGCTGCTGCTCGGCCAGGGCACCGCGTTCATCGGCGCGATGCTGACCCAGGTCGCGGTACCCGTGCAGGTGTACGCGATCTCGCATTCGACGCTCTACGTAGGTTTCGTCGGCCTGGCCGGCCTGGTCCCGCTGGTGGTCTTCGGGCTCTACGGTGGCGCGATCGCGGACGCCGTCGACCGCCGCGTGCTGTACCTCTGGTCGTCGATCGCGACGTGGGCGGTCACCCTCGCCCTGCTCGCGCAGACCCTGGCCGCCCTGAACAGCGTGCCGCTCATCCTGGTGCTCGTCATGGTGCAGGCCGGCGCGTACGCGATCGCGTCGTCCACCCGCGGCGCGATCATCCCGCGCATCGTGGACGCCGAGCTCGTCCCCGCGGCGAACACCCTTAACTTCACGGTCGGCAATATCGGCCAGGTCGTCGGGCCGCTGATCGCCGGTGTCCTCGTCAACCTGCACCACGGCTTCGCGTACGCCTATGGCATCGACGGCCTGCTCTTCACCGCGGCCCTGTACTCCGCGCTCCGGCTGCCCCCCATCCCGCCGGACCACGATGTCGAGCGCCCGGGCCTGCGCGCGGTCATGTCCGGGCTGAGGTTCATCGTCGTCAACCCGGTGCTGTTGATGTCCTTCGTCGTCGACATCGTGGCCATGGCACTGGCGATGCCCCGCTCGTTGTTCCCAGCGGTCGCTGATGAGCGCTTCCACGGCGCCGTCGGCCCGCTGTACGCCGCGCTCGCTGTGGGCGCGGTGCTGGCCGGCCTGTCGAGCGGTTGGATCGGCCGGGTGCGCCGGCAGGGTCGTGCGCTGGTCTTCGCGATCGTCGTCTGGGGCGCGGCCGTGGCGGTGTCCGGGTTGGCGCATCAACTGTGGCTCGTCGTCGTCCTGCTGGCGCTCGCCGGCGCCGCGGATCTGGTCAGTGCGGTGTATCGCCAGACGATCCTGCAGACCTATGCGCCGGACGAGATGCGGGGACGGATGCAGGGCGTGTTCATCGCGGTGGTCAACGGCGGCCCGCGGCTCGGTGACGTCCGGGCCGGCGCGACCGCGGCGGTCGCGGGCGTCACGTTCTCGTGGGTGGGCGGCGGCGTCGCGTGCATCGTGGTGGTGCTCATCGCCGGGCCGGCCGTGCGGCGGTTCTGGCGCTACAACGCGCGGCCGGTCGGGGCACTCGAGAGCGCCGATCGGTAGCGTCGCGTCCCATGGCACTGACCGGACGGCAGTTCACGATCGCAGCGGGCGATCACGAGGCGACCGTCGTCGAGGTCGGTGCCGGCCTGCGCCGGTACGCGGTCGGCGGCGACGACGTCACTGTCACGTATGGCGACGACGACCTGCCACCGAAGGGCTGTGGCGCCGTGCTCGTGCCGTGGCCGAATCGGCTGCGGGGCGGCCGGTACGCCTTCGACGGCCAGACGCTGCAGGTATCGCTGACCGATCCGGCGACCGGCAACGCCAATCACGGGCTGGGCCGGTGGGCTCGCTGGGTGGCGGTCGCTCAGGAGCCGTCGGAGGTCACGCTCGCGCTGGACATCGTGCCGCAGACCGGATGGCCGTTCGAGGTTCGTGTCGAGGTCACCTATGCAGTGCACGCCGAATTCGGACTGGGCGTCACGGCAGTAGCGCGCAATACCGGATCGCGGTCCGCACCGTTCGGTGCCGGCTTCCATCCGTACCTCTCGACGCGCGGACGGGCCCTGTCCGAGGTTCGGCTGCGCGTGCCGGCCCAGGAGCGGCTCATGGTCGACGACGCGCAGATCCCGGTCGGGAACAAGGCAGTCGCGCGCACCACCTACGACCTGCGTCGGGGGCGGCGGCTGCGCGAGCTTCGCCTTGACGACGCGTTCACCGAACTGACCATGTCCGACGGACGCGCCGCAGTCGACGTCCGCACCCCGGCGGGCGGTGGCCGGGTGTGGTTCGACGAGGCGTTTCGCTATGTGCAGGTGTTCACGCCGGAGATCGTCGCCGGGGGACGGCCGGGCATCGCGGTGGAGCCGATGACCTGTCCGGCCGACGCGTTCAACTCGGGGATCGGCCTGCTCGTCCTCGAGCCGGGCGCGACGTGGACCGGCAGCTGGGGCATCCAGCCGCTATGAACCACCCCGGCGTGTGACCGGCGCGTGACCGGCGCGGCGCTGTCGGGAAGACTGGCCGTCATGAGTGATGACGACGTCTTCGGAGACAGCGTGTACGAGTCCGGCGACCCGGTCGACGACGCCGAGAACCTGGACCCGGTAGAGGATCTCACCGGCGACGACCCGGACGAGATCATGCAGACCGGCTACAACCCGCCCGATCGAGAGCCGCACAACCTGCGCGACGCCCCCACGCCCTTCGAGGAGCGGGCGGGCGAGTCCCTGGACGAACGGCTGGCCGAGGAGGAGCCGGACGTCAGCGAGGAAGACATCTTCGAGGCGGACGCGCAGCCGCGCGCCGGCCGCCTGGTCGCACCGGACGAGGGCGTCCGTGAGGACGACGAGAAGGACGAGATCGCCACTGATGTCGGTCCGGCCGGGTACGCCTCCAGCGCCGAGGAGGCCGCCGTCCACATCGTCGACGAGGACAACCTGACCTGATCAGGCCTCCGCGGGCACGGCGTCCGGGAGAGGCGCCGTGGCCGACGGCAGGGCGCGAGAGCCGACGGCCAGTATCAGCACAAGCGCGGCCTGGACGCCGATGACGATTCCGAACGCCCGGCCGATACCGCCGCCCTCGAGGCCGAGGTACAGAGTGCCGAGCGTGGCCACCCCAAGGGCGAGACCGCTCTGCTGCAGCGTGATCAACACGCCACCACCGATGCCGGCCAGGTGCGCGGGCACGTCCGCGAGCACCAGGCGGAACAGCGAGCCGAAGACGAACGACTGACCGAAGCCGGTGATCGCCAGCGCGGGCGCCAGGTCCAGCAGGCCGACGTGCGGCCAGCTGCCGACCACGGTGATGATCAAGAACACCAACCCGATCGCCTGTACCAGCGCGCCCACGCCCAGCGTGGCGCGTCCGAACCGGGCAATCGCCCGCGGCGTCAGCAGCGAGCCGATGAGGAACATGACCGCCATCGGCGTGATCGCGAGGCCGCTGCGCAGGGCGTCGGCGTGCAGGCCGTTCTGCACGGTCAGCGCGAAGACGAACATGAACGCGCCGAAGCCGATGAAGAACGGCAGCCCGAGCGCCAGCCCGCGGCGCATCGAGCGCACGCCGAGCAGCGACGGCGGCAGCAGCGGCACCGAACCGCGCCGCTCGGTGCGGCGCTCGACTGCGTAGGTCGCCAAACCCAGCAGCGGCGCCGCGGCGAGCACCAGCCACGTCCAGAACGGCCAGTGCAGGGTGCGGCCCTCGGCGAGCGGGACCAGCAACGCGGTCAGCGTCGCCGCGAACAGCACGGTTCCCGGCAGGTCGACGCTCGCGGGCGTCTGCGATCGGGTGGCCGGAACGACCTTGCTGGACATGGCGATCACCAGCAGGCCGATCGGGACGTTCACGAGGAAGATCGGCCGCCACGACGTGCCGGCGATGTCCGCGGTGACGAGCAACCCACCGACGAGTTGGCCGACCACGGTCGCGATCCCGGCCGTCGCACCGTAGAGGCCCAGTGCCCGCGCACGCCGGGGGCCGTCCAGCGTCGCCTGGAACGTGGCGAGCACCTGCGGCACGATCAGCGCCGCCGACGCCCCCTGAGCAAGCCGCGCGGCGATCAGCACGCCGACCGACGGCGCCAGCCCGCAGGCCAGCGAGGTGATCGTGAACCCGATCAGGCCTCCGACGAAGACATGGCGCCGACCGAACGCGTCGCCGAGGCGGCCGCCGACGACGAGCAGCGCCGCGTACACGGTTCCGTAGCCGGCCACGACGAGTTCGAGCGTCGGCGCCGACGCGTGCAGCGTGCTGTCGATCGTGGGCAGCGCGACGTTGACGATGAAGAAGTCGACGATCGGAAGGAACGCCCCCAGCAGCAGGACGGCGATTCCGACCGAACCGAGCGGGCCCGGCTGGGCGTCGGCGGATGCAGTCCTGGTGGCGCGTCGGCGCTCCATCAATGCGGTCACGTGTACCACCGTGCCTGCCGATTGAACCTGGTACCAGGAGGGGGTTTATCCAGGTATAGGGAGCACCTGGCACGCGCGCGGAATATAGGACAAGCTGGTTGCATGCCAAGCACCGTCGCCCCGCTTCGCACCGGCACCGACCCGGCCGGCGCCGGCGCCGGCCCCGACGCCGACGAGGTCAGGCGGGTCGAACTGGCCGCGTTCCTCCGCAGCCGCCGTGAACGGATCGCGCCCGAGCAGGTCGGTGTGCCGCACACGGGGCGCCGCCGCACGCCCGGCCTGCGCCGTGAGGAGGTTGCGCAGCTCGCCGGCGTCGGCGTCACCTGGTACACGTGGCTCGAGCAGGGCCGCGACATCAAGGTGTCCGACCAGGTGCTCGAGGCGATCGCGCGCACCCTCATGCTCGACCGCGACGAGCGCACTCACCTCTTCACGCTTGCCGGTTCCGTCGACCATGCGGTCGCCAAGGAGTGCGCGGGCGTGTCGCCGGAAGTGCACGCGGCGCTGGCCAAGTTCGAGCCGTTTCCCGCCTGCGTGCAGAACGGGAAGTACGACGTGCTCGCGTACAACCGCGTGTACGGACGGCTCGTCAACGACCTGGACGCGCTTCCCGTGGAGTCCCGCAACTGCATGTGGCTGATGTTCACCGACCCCGTCTGGCGCCAGTCCGTCGTCGACTGGGACGACGCGGCCGCGCGCATGACGGCGAACCTGCGCAGCCTCTACGCCGACCATGTCAGCGAGCCCGCCTGGAAGGCGTTCGTGTCGCGGTTGCGCGCCGCCTCGCCGGAGTTCGCGCAGCTGTGGGCCAGACACGACGTCCGTGGCATCGAGAACAAGGACAAGCGCTTCCGGCACGAACTGGTCGGCCTGCTTCGTCTGAAGGTCACGAACACCTGGCTGGCGCCCCGAGCCGGCGCCCGGATGCTGCTCTACACGCCGGCCGACACCGACACCGAACGGCGCCTCGAGAAACTCTCCGCGCTCATCGCCGAAGGAGTTTGACCGTGCAGCTGACCAAGTTCGGGCATTCGTGCGTCCGTATCCAGGACGGCGACCGGTCCATTGTCATCGACCCCGGTGTGTTCACCGAGGTCGACGTTGCACTCGACGGCGCGCAGGCCGTCCTGATCACCCACGAACATCCTGACCACCTCGACGCGGACCGGGTGCGCGGTGCGGCCCTGGCCGACCCGCGCATCCGTATCTGGGCGCCGGAGTCGGTCGCGGCCATGTTCCGAGATCTGGGTGCGCAGGTGGTCACCGTCGCTCCAGGATCGTCGTTCGAGGCGGCCGGCTTCGAGATTCAGGCCGTCGGCGGCCAGCACGCGCTGATCCATCCGACGATCCCGGTCATCGCGAACGTCGGCTATCTCGTCGCCGGCGTCTACCACCCCGGTGACTCGCTCATCGTGCCGCGCGAGCCCGTGCAGACCCTGCTCGCCCCGATACACGCGCCGTGGTCGAAGACGGCCGAGGTGATCGACTTCGTGGTCGCGGTGCGTGCGCGGCAGGTGCACCAGATTCACGACGCCCTACTCAACGAGATCGGCCTGCAGTTCGTCGAGACCCTCGTCGCCCGGACCGGGGCAGAGCACGGCAGCGAGTTCCGCCACCTGGCGGTGTCCGACTCCGTCGCGCTCTGAGCTACGCCTGCTGGTCAGGGCTCCAGAACGCCTCTTCGGCGAGCAGGTCCCGGAAGCGCTCGGGACCCATCGCCGCCAGCATCGGCCCGACCTGGCTCTCCTGGCACAGCATCGCGCGGTACTTCTGGTCGAGCAGATCGCCGTCGAGGACGGTGTAGATCGAGCAGGCGTCGCGGTCGTGCGTCGTGGGCACGCCTTCGGCCATCATCACGTCCAAGACGTCGAACTGCGCCGAGGCGATCGCCTGCCACTGCGGGGTGTGGGTCGTGTAGTGCAGCCGCGAGCCGCTTCCGGCGACCGCTTCGGTGGTCCATCGGGACACTGCGATGTGGTCGGGGTGGAATGTCCCCCCGTCCGGCCCGAACGTCAAAACGGTGTCCGGCCGCACGGTCTCGACGAGTTCACGCAGCCGCGCGACGGCCTCGAATTCGGCGACCCCGTCGCAGCCGCCGTCGGGATAGTCCAGCCAGACGTGTTCGGTGACACCGACGGTCGACAGGCAGGCGGCCAGCTCACCCGTACGTACCTGTGCCAGCTCCGGACCCGGCGGCCACCGGTTCGGGTCGGTCGAGCCCTGCTCGCCGCGGGTGGCGGTCACGCACACCACCCGCCGACCGGCCTTGACGGCCGCAGCCATCAGACCGGCGCAGCAATAGCTTTCGTCGTCCGGGTGGGCCCAGACGGACAGGATCGTGCCGAGGTCAGGAAGCGAGTCAGGGTGCACGACGACAGTCTGCACCGCGCGGCCGCCCGGCAAAGATCGAACACATGTTTGACCCGTCGAGATAGTCTGTCGGCATGAGCGTTGCCTTCCAGGCGTCCCTCCTGGATTTTGCTGACGAGGTCACTCCGGGCCCGCTCGGTACGACGGTCCGGCGCGCCGAGCTGTCCGGTGGCGCGTGGCTGGACGTCCGGCCGAACTGGATCGCCGGTGCCGACGCGTTGTTCGAGCGACTGGTCGACACGGTGCCCTGGCGTGCGGAACGACGCCAGATGTACGACCGTGTCGTCGACGTGCCGAGGCTGCTCTGCTTCTACGACGAGGGCGAGCCGTTGCCGGACGCCGCCCTCGTCTCGGCCAAGGAGGCCCTCGACGCGCGGTACCGACCCGAGCTCGGTGAGCCCTTCGCCACGGCCGGCCTGTGCCTGTATCGCGACGGCCGGGACAGCGTCGCCTGGCACGGCGACCGGATCGGTCGCAGCCGCACGGAGGACACCATGGTTGCGATCATCTCGATC
Organism: Pseudonocardiales bacterium; assembly: GCA_025465405.1. Taxonomy (GTDB): domain Bacteria; phylum Actinomycetota; class Actinomycetes; order Mycobacteriales; family Jatrophihabitantaceae; genus RYN-117. The sequence continues at coordinate 13,558 of JAODNL010000509.1, forward strand.
GGTGCCCCCCGTGCGCTGCTGCTGAGGCCGCGCGGTGGCGGCCCGACGCTGCGGCACGACGTCGGGCACGGCGACCTCCTCGTGATGGGCGGCAGCTGCCAGCGCACCTGGGAGCACGCTGTGCCCAAGACCGCGCGGCCCGTGGGCCCGCGCATCAGCATCCAGTTCCGGACCCGCGGAGTGCGCTGACCGCGCCGCTCAGGCGAGTGAGGCGGCAACCTGCTCGAGGTGGTCCATCGCCTCTTGCATGCCGCCTTCCATGCCGGAGTTGATGTGCGCGTCGCGATCGGCTTGGTCGGTGTGTTCCACGAGCATCGTGAGGGTGGTTCGTCCGTCCTGCTCGGTGAACGTGGTCGTGCTCAGCGCGGCCGCGTCGGGCATGCCCTCGAACACCTCCGAGCTGACGATGCGCTCGTTCGGCACGATCTCGCGGTACTCGCCGTGGAAGGCGACTTCGAAACCACCATTCGCCGCCAGCACGTAGCGCCACATGCCGCCGACCCGCAGGTCGACGTCGGCGATCGTGACCTCGCCCCGGTCTCCGCTCCACCAACGCTTGATCAGCTCCGGCGTGGTCCACGCCTTGTAGACCAGGTGTTTGGGTGCGTCGAACTCCCGCGTGATCAAGATCTGCGTGTCCGTCGGGAGCGTCACCACTGCCGTTCCGCTACTTGTCACTGCCATCTCCGTCCTCCATGTCCTTGAGTTGTTCCAACACGACATCCAGCCGGTCGAAGCGCTGCGTCCACGACTGCTCGTAGTCCTTCACCCAGTCGTGGATCGCCTTCAGCGGGCGACCGTTGAGCCGGTACATGCGCTGCCGACCTTCGTCGCGCACATCCACCAGCCCCACTTCCCGCAGCACCCGCAGGTGCTTGGACACCAACGGCTGAGCGAGCTCCAGTCGCGCGACCAGGTCGTTCACCGGTCGCTCGCCGCCGGCGAGCAGATCCAGGATCTGCCGCCGGCGAGGCTCTGCGACCGCGTTGAACGCGTCTGCCGTTGTCGCTGCCCGAGCCATGGGCGAATCATATGTCCATATCGGAATATGTCAACGGTCCGGGATTCGCAGCTCACGCGTGCTTGGCTGCGGTTGTCTCGTCAGGGACGGATTCGCAGGCCCTGGACGATGAGGTCCAGCGTGGCCTCGATGACGGCGTCGCGCTGCTCGGCCGGCATGTCGGCGAGCGGGCCGAGCAGCAGGTTCGACAGCCCGTGCACCCCGGCCCAGGCGTGGGCGAACGCGAACGGCCGGGTCTCGGGCGACAGCGCGCCCGTGGCCAGCATCTCGTCCAGCGCCTGGTCGAGCATCACTCCGGGCAGGACCGGATAGCTGGGATGGCGCTGCTCGGGCAGTTCGCACATGAACGCCAACGCGAACAGGCCCGGCTCGGCCAGAGCGAAGCGGATGTAGCCGCGCCCGGTCGCCTTCGTCCTCTGGATGGCGTCCTGGCGGGCGTCTCCGGTGAGTTCGAGGCGGTCGACCTCGTCCAGCATCGAACGGCCCAGCCGGCTGCGGGACTCCTGGGCGACCACTTCCACCAGTGCCGGCAGGTCGTCGAAGTGCCGGTAGGCGGCGTTGGCCGACACCCCGACCCGTCGAGCGGCTTCGCGCAGCACGATCGCCGGCGGGCCGCCTTCGCGCGCCAGTTCGACCCCAGCACGGACAAGAGCGTTGCGCAGGTCGCCGTGGTGATAAGGGCGCGCCGCCGACCCGGCCGGAGTAGTTGTCACAGAAAACAATGTTGACATCGTGAACTTCGTCTGGCAAGTTCACGATGTCAACATCGCCTCGCCTGCTGGAGACGCCATGTTCTACCGCCTCGGACTGACCGTCGCTGCCCGCGCCAAGCTGATCCTCGGGCTTGCCCTAGCGGCGGTGGCGATCTGCGCCGTGCTGGGCGTCGCCGTCTTCGGGCGGCTGCTCAGTAACGGCTTCGACGATCCGTCCTCGGCCTCGAGCCAGGCCAAAGTGCTGCTCGATCAACACTTCGGCGGCGAGCCGGACATGATCTTCCTGGTGCACGCGCGCACCGGCACCGTCGACGGTTCGGCGCCGGCAGCCGCGGGCACCGAGCTGGCCGGGCGGCTGCGCTCGGATCACCGGCTGACGGGCGTCACGTCCTACTGGACCGCGCACTCGGCGGGACTTCGCTCCAAGGACGGGACGTACGCGCTGATACTCAGCAAGGTCGTCGGTGACGACAAGGCGGCCGCGTCCAACGCGAAGGCGCTGCTGAGCGCGTACCACCATGTCGACAACTCCGCGGTCACCGTGCGGATCGGCGGGGCGCAAGGTACCGACGTCGGCGGCCAGGTCACCAAGGATCTCGCGGTGGCCGAGGCGATCGCGGTGCCGATCACGACGATCCTGCTGCTCATCGCGTTTGGCAGCGTGGTGTCAGCCCTGCTGCCGGTGGGCGTCGCGGTGGTTGCGATCTTCGGCACGTTCGCAGAACTGAACCTGCTCACCCACGTCACCAGCGTCAGCACGTTCGCGATCAACCTGACCACCGCTCTGGGTCTTGGACTCGGCATCGACTACGCGTTGCTGATGGTCAGTCGGTTCCGTGAAGAGCTTGCCCGCGGCGTGGGCGTGCCAGAGGCGGTCGCCCGTACCACCGCGACCGCGGGGCGCACCATCGCCTTCTCGGCGCTGACGGTGGCCGCCGCGCTGTCGGCTCTGCTCGTGTTCCCCGTGTACTTCCTGAAGTCCTTCGCCTATGCCGGTGTCGGGGTGACGCTGTTGTCGGCGGTGAGCGCGCTCGTCGTGCTCCCCGCGCTGCTCGCGGTACTCGGGCACCGCGTCAACGCCGGGCGGGTCCGCGGTCTCAAGGCCGTCCGCAGCGTCGAATCGCCGTTCTGGGGACGCCTTGCGACTCGGGTCATGCGCCGACCCGCGCTGGCGGCGATTCCCGTCATCGCGGTACTGCTGCTGATGGCGACGCCACTGCTCAAGGTCACCTTCGCCACGCCGGACGAGCGCGTCCTGCCCACCAGTGCACCGGCCCACCAGGTCGGCGACATCCTGCGCGCCGACTTCGCCACGGCCCCGGCAGTGATCGACGTCGTGGTGAAGCGAAGCGCCGGCGAGCCAGCCATCGCGTCGTACGCACGGCAGCTCAGCGCCCTGGCCGGCGTGCAGCGCGCCGACAGCTCGGCCGGGAGCTTCGCCGCGGGACGCGCGACCGCGCCTGGCACGAATCCGGCCTCGATGTCAGCTGCCGGGCTGCAGCGGATCAGCCTGAACAGCGGCCTCGACACGTCCTCGAGCCAGGCCCAGACGCTCGTCCGGCAGGTGCGGGCGGTGGCCGGCCCCGCCGGCGCGACCGTCCTGGTCGGCGGCACGACCGCCGTGCTGATCGACTCCAAGCACGCGATCAGTTCCCACCTGTTCGAGGCGGCCGTGATCATCGTCGTGACCACGTTCCTGCTGCTGTTCCTGTTCACCGGCAGCGTCGTGCAGCCTCTGCGAGCGTTGCTCGGCAACGCCTTGACGCTGGGCGCCACCCTCGGGGCAATGGTGTGGATCTTCCAGGAAGGGCACCTGTCGTCCCTGCTCGGGTTCACGCCTACGCCGACCAACACCTCGATGCCGGTGTTGCTGTTCTGCATCGCGTTCGGACTGTCAATGGACTACGAGGTCTTCCTGATGAGCCGGATCAAGGAGCTGCGCGACTCCGGCGCGTCCACGCCCGATGCGGTTGTCCACGGCTTGGCGCGAACCGGCCGGATCGTCTCGACCGCGGCGGCCGTGCTGGCCGTGAGCTTCTTCGCCTTCGGCACCAGCAAGGTCAGCTTCATCCAGTTCTTCGGACTCGGCACCGGGCTCGCCATCCTGATCGATGCCACCCTCGTCCGCGGCGTGCTCGTCCCGGCCTTCATGCGCGCGTTCGGCGAGCGGAGCTGGTACGCACCGTCCGCGATGCGCCGCCTGCACGACCGCATCGGCATCTCAGAAGCCGACGTGCTCACGACCTCAGCAATCTCCCATCGTGATCATCTCGCGCCTGATGTGCGTTTCCGGCTGGATTCGCGCACCTGACGCGAAATGATCACACGCGTTCGTTCTTTGCCCTTGTCGCGAGCGGCGGACAGCGCGGGCGAGCGGCCGATCGCGGCCACGCCCGCGAGCATTCCGATCAGGCAGAGGATCTCGACAGCCAGCGCGACCGGACTGCTGGAAAGACGATCGCCCAGCAGGCCGACGCCGAGCGCGACACCGCAGATCGGCTGGGCGGCGGCTGTCGGCGGCAGCGCGTGGTCGAGACGGGCGGTCCGGAATGCGCTCTGCGACAGCAGCACTCCGGCGGTCGCCGCGGCGAGCACAAGGTAGGGCCACACGGTCGTGATCAGCGCGGCAAAGTTCCTCTCCTGCACGACGACGATCGCCGCTCTGGTCGCGACGTCCTGCAAGCCGTACATCACGCCGCTGGCCGTGGCGAGCAGCACCGACTGCGGCACCGTTCCAGCGGTCTTCCCGAGCGCCTTGCCGAGCCCGACCAGCGCCGCGGCGACTGCCGCGGTCAGACCGGTGGCCATCGCGATGCTCGGCCACCCGGGATCACTGTGCAGATCAGGTCTCGGATTCCCAACGGCCAGAAACGCCGCGAGCGCGGCGCACAACATCGCCGAGCCGGCAATCTCTTGCCATCGCAGCGGTTGTCGCGCAAGGTACGCGGAGATCGCGAATGCGAACAGCAGGCAGGTCACGAGCAGCGGCTCGACCAACGTGACGGCTGCGAGCTGCAGCGCCCACGCACCCAGCGTCTGACCAGCGGCCATCGCCCCGATCCCGAGCCACCACCTCGGTGAGCCGATCAATTGCCGTAGCACGCGCCAGGACATCAGCTGCGCCGATTGGGAGGAGGCGGCGGCGACGCGTTGCTGCAGCACCCATCCCAGACCAAGGAACATGGCGGCAGTGATCCCGACGACGAACACCACGGCCGCTCACCTCACCCCGCGCAGGTACATGCCAGGAATACCCAGCAGGCAGCCCAGCCACACCAGGTTTGAAATGGGCAGATTGTGTGGCTGTTTGCGAAGGTGAGGTCGACGTAGGGTGAGGGCGTCAAACGTTCCTCCACAGGACCGGTGAACAGGTCGGGAGGCACTGGTGAGGACGGGCTCGATTACGTTCGTAGAGATCCCGGTGCGAGATCTGAACCACGCCGCCGATTTCTATGCCGGCGTGTTCGGCTGGTCCTTCGAACATGACGACGTGGCCACATCCTGGTTCTTCACCACTCCAGGTGGCGGGCCGATGGGAGCCATCACGACCGACCGGCCCGCGGCACGAGATGGCCTGCGGATCGCTGTCGCTGTGGATGATGTTTCGGCCGCCACTCGTCGGGCCATCGCGTTGGGCGGCGGCACTGCCGAGACCGATCGTTCGCTCAGTTCGGATGTCGGCGAGTTCCGGCTTCTGATCGATCCGGACGGCAACCGCTTCGTGGTCTTCCACGGCACTCTCGGTCGCAGCGACACAGGACAACCGAGGTCGGGCACACGGTAATCATCAACGTGGGGAACGGATCTGCCGGGTGAGGGCGTAGATAAGTTCGCTGGCGAGGTAACAGTCGCGGCCGGCTTCGTCGGTTGCTCTGCTCGGCAGCATCCCGTCGGCGATCCAACTGTCGACGGTGTCCGGGCTCAGGTCGGTGAGTTCAGCGAACACGTCAGCGGCGATCCATCCGTCGCTGCTGCCTCGGTTTCGAACGGACCCCACACTGATTCCGAGACCTTCGGCCAATCTTGCCGGCGTGTATCCGGCATGGCGGGCTCCGCCGAGTAGTGACCGGGTTAGGCGGAAGGCTGGGATGCGAGAGTCGCCCGTGGCGGTTCGTTCGGCCTCGTGCGCCCGGTGCAGCGCGATGATGAGCCATGCCGGCAGTAGCGGTGCTACCGCTCCGGACCGCGGCACCCGGGCTCCGCTGCTGGCCGGGTACGGAAGTTCATGGCTCGGCGGATTGGTCATGTGAGGTTCCCACGCGTGGAGCATTGTCGGCTCGGTGTTCGAGTTCGGTCGCGGTGCAGGATGAGACATCGACGACCTCCTGTGAGGTCTCTTTCATTCGCTGTAGCCGAGCTGCCCCACCCGACCGGGGTGGCCGGATGGGGCAGACCAGGGTGGTTCCGGACGTCAGTTGGTGCGGCGTCGGCGCCGGATTCCAGCCATCGAGAGCAGTGCGCCGGCTCCCACGAGCAGGGTTGCGAGGATCAGCTGGGCCTGGGTGTCATTGCCCGTCGACGCGAGCGGTGGCGGCGCCGGCGATGGTGGTGGCACGGGATTCGCGGTGCACAGCGGATCGGTCGAAACGCACTCGGATGCGATTCCGTGGCCGGTGGGGTCGAGGAAGTTGCCGAGCTTGTGGTCACCCTGTTGGTCGTAGGCCTTCACCTTGACCTGGTACACCACGGTGACGGTCTGCCCGCCCGGCAGACTGCCAGTGATCCTGAACGCGCCGCTCGTGACCGCCGAGGCGCTCAGCACACTGCTCGATGCCTTCGGATCTGCGACGAGGGTGGCGTCGTCGAGCACACCGGCCAGGTGGTCGGTGTAGTCCACGGTCACCGCGCCCTTGCCCACGTTGGTGAACGTCAGCGTGTAAGTCAGGGTGTCGCCGGCCTGCACGTCGCTGAAGCTCTTCGGATCCACGGTCTTGGTCACCGCGAGCAAGCCGACCGGGTTGCTCGTGCACGTCGGAAGCTGCGGATCGGTCGGCAGACAGTTCGGTGACGTCGGTGGCGGGTCGGTCGGCTTCATCAGGAAGTTCGCCAGGATCGAATCACCGAGCTTGTTCGCGGCGTGGACCTTGAGCGTGTAGGTGATCGTCACCGTCTGCCCGGGTGCGAGCGTGCCGGTGATCGTGGTCCGGTGGTTCGGTCCGAAGGAGGTCACCGACAGTGCCGGGTTCGACGAAGCGGGCTGGCTGGTCACTGACGCGTCGTCGATCGCCTGGGTGATGTCGTCGACCGTGTTCACGGTGCCGTCGGCCTTGCCCTTGTTGGTGAAGTGCAGCGTGTAGGTCAGGCTCTGCCCGGGCACGACCGGTGTGCCGGAGGTCGGGTTGACCGACTTCCAGCTACTGATGTCCGGCATGGGGTTGGTCGTGCACAGTGTGTCGGTCGGTTGACACACGGTCGGGGGTGTACCGCCCTTCGGGACAAGGAAGTTGTTGGCCACGTCGTTGCCGCGCTGCCCGTCCGGCTTGATCGTCACTTGATAGGTCACCGTGTAGGTGGCACCCATAGGCACCGTTCCGGTCACGTCGAACTGGCCGTTGGCGACGGCGCTCGCGGTCAGGTCGGCGTTGGAGGCGCTCGGCTGCGTCGTCACGGTGGCGTCGTCGAGCACGTCGGTCAGGTGGTCGATGTAGTCGATGGATCCCGTGGCCTGGCCGATGTTGTGGAACGTCAACGTGTAGGCGAGCACGTCACCGCCGTGCACCGTCGTCGTCGACGCTGGGTCGACCGTCTTGGTGGGCACGATCTCCGGGACGGGGTTGTGGGTGCACAGCGGATCGTCGACCGAACAGTGCGCGGGCGGTGTCGTCCCGGTGGGGACGAGGAAGTTGTCCAGCAGGTTGTCCCCGCGCTGTCCGTCCGGCTTCACCGTCACCTGGTAGGTGACCGTGTAGATCGTGGTGCCCGGCACGACGCCGCTGACCTGGAACTGGCCGTTCACGATCCGGCCCACGGTCAGCGCCGCGTTCGACGCGGTCGGACCGCTGACCAGCGTGGCGTCGTCGAGCACCTTGGACAGGTCGTCGGTGTAGGTGACGTCGCCCGCCCCCTGGCCCCGGTTGTCGAATGTGAGCGTGTAGGTCAGGGCCTGACCCGCGACCACCGTCGACCCGTTGGCCGGGGACACCGACTTGCTGGGAAGGATGTCGGCCGCCGGCACCGAGACCGTCCTGCAGTTCGGGTCCTGGCCCTGCTTGGGTACACACGCGGTGTTGGTCATCACCGTGCTACCAGCACCGGTGTAGGTCACCGAGTACGTGATCGTCGCCGTGGCATTCATCGCCAGCGCACCGGACCACGTCAGCTGGTTCCCCGACACGATCACCGTGCCGGTACTCGCGGCCGCATCAGCGTTGTAGGTGGCGTCATCGAGTACGTCGGTCAGGTCGTCGGTCATCGACGCCGGGTTGGCGGCGGTGTAGTCCGTCCCGCCGTCGTTGGTCACCGTCACCGTGTAGGACACGGTGTCACCCGGTGCCGGGCGGGCCGTGGTCGACGCGGTCTTCACGATGCTCAGGTGCGGAATCGGGTGGACCACGCAGGTCGGGTCCGTCACGCACGGCCCGGGCAGCGGCGGGGGCGGCGGTGTCGGACCAGTCGGTGCGACGAAGTTCAACGCGCTGTGGTTGCCCTGCTGCGCGTACGGCTTGATCGTGATCTGGTAGGTCACGGTGTACGTCGCGCCGACCGGCACCGTGCCGGTGATCGCGAACTGGCCGTTGCCGATCGGACCTACCGTCAGCGCCGCGTTCGACACCACGGGAGCGCTCGTCACGGTCGCGTCATCCAGCACGTCGGTCAGGTAGTCCGTTTGAGCCACCGATCCGGTCGCCGCGCCGATGTTCTGGAAGCTCAGCGTGTACGTGACCACGTCGCCGGCATACACCGGTGCGCCGTCGGCCGGGCTGGAGCTCTTCGTGACGACGATCTCCGGTGCCTTGTGCTCGGTGCACAGCGGATCACCCACGACGCAGACAGTCGGCGGGGTGGTGCCGGTCGGGAAGACGAAGTTGTCAAGCACGTTGTCGCCGCGCTGCCCGTCCGGGTTGACCGTCACCTGATAGGTCACCGTGTAAGTCGTGTTCCCCGGTACCGCACCGGTCACCGTGAACTGGCCGCCACTGACCGCGCTCGCGGTCAGAGCCGAGTTCGACGCGGTCGGGGCACTGGTGACCGTCGCGTCGTCCAGCACCTTGGTCAGGTCATCGGTGTAGTCGACTGCCGCGGTTCCCTTACCGGTGTTGGCAAAGGTCAGCGTGTAGGTGATCACCTGACCTGCCGTCACCGTCGACCCGTCGGCGGGGTTCGACGACTTGGACACGTGCAGGTCCGAAATCGGGACGTCGGCCAGACACGCCGGATCCGTCGATCCCGGCGGGCAGTTCGACGGGTTCGACGACACCACCCGGTTCACCATCTCGTGGTCGCCGGTATCCGGGTTGTCGACGGTCACGGTGTAGGTCACCGTCGCCGTTGCTCCGGCGGCCAACGGGCCGCTCCAGGACAACACCTGGGTGCCGGCGTTGTACGACACCGTGCCCGCCGTCGCGCTCGCGTTGCTGCCGTAGGTCGAATCGGCCAGTGTGTCAGTGATGTCGTCGGTGAACGTCGCCGGGCTCGCAGCCAGGTAATCCGCTGTCCCGGTGTTGTGGACGACAATCGTATACGTCACCAATTGCCCGGGTTTAGCGGGCGTCGGCGACGCGGTCTTACTGAAGTGCAGCATGCACGCCGCGGTCGGCTCGGTGACATTGAAGATCGCCGGCCCGCTCGAGTTCCCGGCCGGTGCATCGCTGATCACGCCAGCCGGTGTCGACGCCGTCGTCACGGCATTCGCGGTGTTCGACACCGGCACGGTCTGCAGACACGGCACCGGCGGCATCACCGTCTGGTAGCACACCTGGACGTCGTCGCCGAGCCAGCTGACCTGGAGCTTCGACGCGTTCACCGCCGCGATGTTGATCACGGCCGCCATGTTGACTGTCGCGGTCAACGACGCGGTGCTGCCCGACACCGGGATGGAGGAGATGTCGAGCGTCTGCGCACCGCTGGCCGGGAACGGCACGTTGGTCCATCCGGGCACCGGGTTGCCATTCGCATCCGTCAGGGTCAGCGTCGCACCGAAGTACTCCGAGCCGTTCAAGCCCGGCAGCGTCACCTTCCCCCACGATTGGACGTGGCCTCCCAACCCGTCGCAGTAGTAGTCGGTCGGGGTCAACTTCACACTCTGCGACGCGGACGCGCACGGGGCGCCGGTGGTCGCGTTGAAGACGCTGATCTGCGCACCGTCGCCGTTCGAGGCCATGCACCCGGGCAGGTTCGCCAGCTGGCGCACGGTGTAGCTGCTCACGTCCGACGGGTGCGTCGTGAACGCTGCGCACGGCTGAACCTTGCCGCCCACGAGGGGCTGCGCGAAGTCGTAGCAGTCGACCACGCTCGCATGGCCGGTGTAGTACTTCGTGCCGACGAGGACGCCCGTGCCGAAGCCGTTACCGGTGGCGGTCGGCGCGAAGGAGTACGCGACCTGGCTCCACGGATTGGCGATCGGGTTGCCGCTCGGGTCGAAGCAGGCCCCATTGAGGATCGCGCACGCGCCGAGGAAAGTGCCCGTCGACGAGACGACCGGCATGACCTCGCTGTCGAAATTCACGCCAAACGGTCCCGTCGCCTTCGGGTAGTTGGCACATTTGGCGTGGGTGGTGGTGTCGAAACAGGTGATGTAGTTCGTCGTGCCCGGCGGAACGTCGTAGGTCGCGTAGACGTACCGGCCGTAGGTGCCGACCTCCATGGTCCCGCCATGACCTACGACGGTGCCGGCCACATCGACCGCGCCGCAGGAGGTGGCGGTGGGCGTCACGCACTGCATGAAGCCGTTGTTGTCCATGTAGTAGTAGTTGCCGTCAGCCGCTGCGATCCCGTCACCGGACATGCCATACCCCGGCACCGTCGTCGACCCGAGCTGGGTGTAGCCGCAGCTGACCAGCGAACTGAGGTTCAGGCACTGCATGCCGAACACGTCCGTGCCGGTCGCGCCGTTCTGGATGACCGACCAGTACAGTTGACCATTTGCAATGAACGATCCGTTGACATAGTTGCTGCTGAACGTGCTCACGGCGCCGGTGCCGAGCGGGGTGCCGGCCGTAGGGCTGACATAGCTCGAGTGACCCGGCCATCCCGGACACACGGTGTTCTGCAGAGTCGCGCAGAACACCGCCGTCGCCGACGCGTTGTGGTGGTAGACGGTGTAGATGTTGCTGCCGTAACCCTCGACCGAGTAGCCGTCACCGCCCGGCGTCGTAAAGGTGACGGCGGCGGCGTTGAAGTTGGGTGACTGCGCGGCCGTCGTGCCGCCGGGGGCCGAGCCGTTGGCCGTCACCGTGTTCCCGGTGACGTTCCCGGTCCAGCCCGGCGGCAGCTGGAGCGAGTTGGCCACGTATGCCTGCGATCCCGTGATCGGGTCGGTGATGGCGACGTTGGCGTCCGCGCCGGTCTTGTTCTGGTAGTTCAGCGCCCACTTGACGGTGTCGCCCGACTTGGCGTTGCCCTGGTTTCCGCTCGCGGAGTTCGCCGTTGAGCTGTTCTGCTGATCGATCCCGGTCTTGGTGAAGTTCGAGACCGGAGTCGTCGCCGCGTGCGCCGCAGGCTGGGTGCCGACCGAGGTGCTCAGCACCGCGGCTACGAGCGTCAGAACCGTAGCTCCCGCCGACCACCGGCGTAGTCGACCGCCCGTCATCCGGCGTCGACCAGTGTTCACCGCCCAGCGGTGCACAGCAGGATTGGAAAGGTGACGTCGGCGCATGACGTGCTCCAGGTCTCTCGGTGCTCCAACCGAACCGGCCCGACCCGTTCACGCAGCCCCGATACAGCCGACCGCGTCGCGCCACCACTGGACAACACTTAGCTGATCTTGAAATGCCGCGCACGCTGAAACCGCAAAGTTCACCCCCGATTTCACCCCGAA
>JAODNL010000538.1 GCA_025465405.1 Pseudonocardiales bacterium
CGGTGCCGCGTCTGGTCGGGGTCACCGGCCGGCGGAGGACGTCGAAGTCCGCACGGCGCAAGGCGTCGGCGGTGGCCTGCCCGCCCGCGACGTAGCCGGCAACCGCCAGCCGCGACCAGCCGCTGAGGCGGCCGACGAGCGAACGTCCGGGCGCGAGCAGCTCATCGGCGCGCCGCACCTGCGTTGCGATCACACGGCGCAGTTGCGGGCCGGCGGACCCGCCCCGGAGCGCGGCGTCGTCGACACCCGCCCGGTCGAGATCGTCCTTCGGCAGGTACACCCGTCCGGCAGCAGCGTCCTCGCCGACGTCCTGGCAGTGCTCGAGGACCTGCAGTCCGTTGCACACGGCGTCGGAGTCGGCGACGTTGGCCGCAGTTGCCGCACCCGCCAGCTCGAGAACGATGCGGCCTACGGGGCTGGCCGAGAACCGGCAGTACGACAGCAGGTCGTCGAAGCTCGCGTAGCCGGTCACGGTCTGGTCCATCCGGTTGGCCCGGATCAGGTCGAGGAACGGCTCGGCGGAGACGCTGGACTCGTCCTTCAGCACCCGCAGCCCGTCGATCACGGCCAGCCGGCTGGTACCGCCGGAGAACACGTCGCGCACGTCGCCCTCGACGATGTCCAGCAACGCGAGGCGGTCACCGGGCGCCTCGTCACCGACGTCGTCGACGAAGCGGGCGTAGGAGTACACCGTCGCCAGCTGCCGCCGTGGGCGGGCCGGCAGCAGCCGCAGCGCCACGGGGAAGTTCTCGCCACCGATCTGGCCGCTGGATCCGGATGCGACGCGGGTGAGCACCACGTACGAGTCGTGCGCGGTCAGTTCGCCCACCCTGCCCCCAACGTCGGTCATCGGGCCGGCTACTAGGCACCGGCTTCGGCAACTCCTAGTGTCCCGGATTAGGTTGCTGCCGAACAATGCTATCGGTGGGCCGTCGTCGGCTGCCGCTCGCTCGCTGCCGGGGAGACCGCATGCAGGAATCGACGTGACCGCCTGATGGTGTTCGTCGCCGGCATCTGCGCAGCCTTCGCCCTCGGCCTGGGCTGGGTGCTGCAACAGCGCGTGGCCTCGCACGCGGCTCTGTCGGAGCTGCTGTCGTTCCGGCTGCTGCTGCACCTGATGCGACAGCGCGTCTGGTGGGCCGGGATCGCGGCGATGATCGCCGGTCAGGCTCTCGGCGGCTTGGCCTTCCAACTCGGCCCGGTCACGCTCGTCGAGCCGCTGCTGTCGATGTCCCTGCTGTTCGCGTTCGTCATCGCGGCGTTCGTGAGCCGTCATCGCGCCGGGTGGCACGAGATCGCCGGGGCGGTCCTGCTGTCGGCGGCTCTCGGCGTGTTCATTGCCGTCGGCAATCCGCGCGCCGGGTCGCACTCCGAACCATCGTGGCAGTCGATTATCTTGGCAACCGGCATCGTCGCCGGCGTCGTGGTTGCCATCGTCGCGGTGGCCAAGCGGCAGCAGCGCCTCGTCGTCGAGTCGGTGCTCATCGCGGCGGGCGCCGGGGTGCTCTACGGGTTGCAGGACGCGGCCACCCGCGGCGCCCTGCTGGCGATCGAGCAGCACGGCATCGCCGAGGCGCTGACGCTGTCGCCCTGGCCCTACGTCGTCATCGGATCGGCGACCATCGGGCTGCTGCTCACCCAGAGCGCGTTCCGGGCCGCGCGCCTCGATTACTCGCTGCCGCCGACGGCCGCCGCCGAACCGATCGTGGGAGTCGCGCTCGGCGTGGGCGTGCTCGGTGACCAGCTCTCAGTCAGCGCGGGCGGGCTGGCGGTCGAGGCGGCCTGCCTGGCCGCGATGCTCGCCGGCGCGCTGCTGATCGCACGCTCGCCGACGCTGGCCGCGCACGCGGACTCGCAGCCGGGTGACCCGCACGCGACGAGCGCGCCGGCGCAGTAGCCGCGCCGGCGCGGTGACGCTCGAGGTGCTATCGAGTCGAGGTCGAGGCAGCGTCGAGGCAGCGTCGAGGCAGCGTCGAGGCAGCTCAGCCCTCGCGCACCGCGCGCAGGCTCTGCTTCAGCGAGGACATGGTGGCAAGCACGGCAGTCGGCTCGTACCCGCAGTGCGCCATGCAGTTGTTGCACCGCTCATCCTTGCCCCGACCGTAGGAGTCCCAGTCGGTCGTCTCGATGAGCTCCTTGTAGGTCTTCACGTAGCCGTCGGCCATGAGGTAGCACGGCCGCTGCCAGCCCAGCAGCGAGTACGACGGGATCCCCCACGCCGTGCAGCCGAAGTCGACCTTGCCCTCGAGGAAGTCGAGGAACAGCGGCGAGTGGTTCAGCCGCCACCGCTTGCGGTTGCCGTCGGCGAAGGCCTTGCGGAACAGCTCGCGGGTCTCGGTGACACCGAGGAAGTGGTCCTGGTCAGGCGCCTTCTCGTAGGCGTAGGCCGGCGAGATCATCATGTCGTCGACCCGAACCTCGTCGTTGAGGAAGTTCAGCACGTCGATGACGGTCTGCGGCGTGTCGGTGTTGAAGAACGTCGAGTTGGTGGTGACCCGGAAGCCCTTCTCCTTCAAAAACTTGATCGCCGCGATCGCCTCGTCGAAGACGCCTTCCTTGGCGACCGACTCGTCGTGCCGCTCGCGCAAGCCGTCGATGTGGATGGCGAAGGAGAAGTAGCGCGACGGCGTGAAGTTGAACTTGTCCCACCGCTTGCGCACCAGCTCGGCGTTGGTGCAGAGGTAGACGTACTTCTTGCGCTTGACGAGCTCGTTGACCATGACGTCGATCTGCGGGTGCATCAGCGGCTCACCGCCGGCGATCGACACCATGGGCGCGCCGCTCTCTTCGATCGCGCCGACGGCCTGCTCGACCGGCATGCGCTGGCGCAGCACCTCGTGCGGCTGCTGGATCTTGCCGCATCCGTTGCACTTGAGGTTGCAGGCGTACAGCGGTTCGAGCTCGACGATCAGCGGGAACTTCTCCCGGCGGGTGAGCTTCTGCTTGAACAGGTACGCGCCGATTCGCGCGCTCTGCCGCAGTGGAATCGCCATCTAATCCGAGACCTCCTTGGGCAAGGCGAACCGGATGCTCTCCCGGGCCACCTCACGTTCGATCACCTCGACCGGGCCGAGCGCCCGCAGTGTTCCGATCACCTCGTCGACGAGATACGGCGGTGCCGAGGCGCCCGCCGTGATGCCGACCGTCCGCGCGTTCTGCAGCCACTCCGGCAGGATCGCGGTGGCGTCGTCGACCAGGTACGCGGGCGTTCCGCCTCGCTCGACCACCTCCACCAGGCGCAGGGAGTTTGACGAGTTCGCCGAGCCGAGCACGATGACGACGTCGGCCTCGGCCGCGACCGCGCGGACCGCCTGCTGCCGGTTCGTCGTGGCGTAGCAGATGTCGTCGGTCGGCGCTGACTCGATGTTCGGGAAGCGGCGGCGCAGCACGTCCACGACCTCGGCGGCATCGTCGACCGCAAGCGTGGTCTGCATCAGGAACGCGACCTTGTCCGGATCCGGCGGGGCGACGCGCTCGGCCTCATCTGGATCCTGCACCAGCGTTATGCGGCCGGGCACCTCACCGAGGGTGCCCTCGGTCTCGTCGTGGCCGTCGTGGCCGATGAACAGAACCGTGTCCCCGCGCGCCGCGAACCGGCGAGCCTCGGCATGCACCTTGGTCACGAGTGGGCAGGTGGCATCGACGACGGTCAGCTCGCGGCGGGTGGCCTCGTCCCGCACCGCAGGCGCGACACCGTGTGCGGAGAAGACGACGGTGGTGCCGTCGGGCACCTCGTCCAGCTCGTCGACGAACACCGCGCCGCGCCGCTCGAGGTCCGACACGACGTGCGCGTTGTGCACGATCTGGCGCCGCACGTAGACCGGATGGGGGTAACGGCGCAGGGACCGTTCGACGATGTCGATAGCGCGCTCGACGCCGGCACAGAACGAGCGCGGCGCCGCGAGGACAACCGTGCGGGGGCCGGCCAGGTCGGCCCAGGTGCGTAGCGCGGGGCCGATCCGACGCAGGATCAGCAGCGCGCGCAGGCCGTTCGGAACCGTGGCCGGGTGCGCAACCGGCGTGTGCGCCGTGTCGACGATCACGCGGACGACAGCGGTCGGCACGTGCGGGCCGGTCGCGCGGACGATCGAGGCGGACTCCATGTCGACCGCGAGCGCGCCGGTAGCCCGCAGCTGTGCCCGCTGGGCGCCACCCGCGATGTGGTCCCGGCTGACTATCGGCCCGGTGTAGACGCGCAGGCCCAGCCGGCGCAGCTCGGCCGCGAGTGGCGCCGCTCCGCGCAGCACGGTGCGGCCGTGCTCGTCACGGACCTCGGTCGCCACCACCACGTCGCCGGTGTTCAGGGCCGGATCGAGGCCACCGGCTACTCCGGCAACGGCTATCGCAGACGGACGCAACTCTTTGAGGCGGGGCAGCCACGCTCGCCCCTTTTCCGGACCCATGCCGCAGCGCTCCAGTACGGCACCGGGCACCCGGTTCAGCAATGCCGCGTATTCGCTGCGCAACGCGGTCACGACCACGAGGCCGCCGGTTTCAGCTTCAGTACGGGGCCCCATCAGGTGCCAGCCGCGAGGCGAGGACGCGACCAGGGCAGGTAGCACGCCGCCGTCATTCAGCCTCCTCGTCGATCACGTGCACAGCTGGTCACTGCAAACATCCCGCTCTGGAGCGTGAACCGCCAGTGGCCACGCGGTAATTCCCTGGAGCCGATCAAAATTCGTCGGCGCGCAACGAACGCTACGGGACGGTGATGCGGGGCCTGCAACCGGGAAGAAAACGCATCGAGCAGCGATCGTCGAGAAAAGGAGGCTGCGCGATGACCAGCACGACCGAGTCCGGCAACGTCACCGGTACCAAGGACAAGGACTACAACGTCATCTGGTTCACCGAGGCGTGCCTGAGCAACACCCTCCGGCTCGAGACCTACGTCCAGGATGCCGAGCGCGAGGGCGACAAGGAACTCGCCGAGTTCTTCCGCCGCGCCCAGGCCGACAGCCGCAAGGGCGCCGAGCAGGGCAAACAGCTGCTGGCGACCCGGCTGCGCGGCTGATCGAGCCATGGCGCGGGCCGGGCGCGGTCCGCGCACCTTCGCCGACCGCGTCGAGGCGGGGCGGGCGCTTGCGGCGCAACTCGGGGGCTACGCCGGCCGCGACGACGTCCTGGTGCTCGGCCTGCCCCGTGGCGGCGTTCCCGTCGCCGGTGAGATCGCAGCGGTGCTCGACGTGCCGTTGGACGTCCTCGTCGTGCGCAAGCTCGGCGTGCCCAAGCAGGCGGAGCTGGCGATGGGCGCGATTGCCGGCGTGGCCGGCGGCGTCGAGCTGATCCGCAACCTGGGCGTGCTGCGTCGCTCCAGGGTGACCGAAGACGATTTCGACGAGGTGTACCGCCGCGAGGTCGCCGAGCTACGCCGGCGCGAACGGGCCTACCGCGACGGGCGGCCCGCCGCACCGATCCGGGGGCACACCGTCGTCCTCGTCGACGACGGGCTGGCCACCGGCTCGACGATGCGCGCGGCGGCGGCCGCGGCCCGCGGGCAGGGTCCGGCCCGGCTGGTGGTGGCTGTCCCGGTGGCGGCGGCGGCTACCTGTCACGCGTTGCGCCGGGAGGTCGACGACGTGATCTGCATCTGGACGCCGGAGCCCTTCTATGCAGTCGGACAGGCCTATCGCGACTTCGCCCCGACCAGCGACGACGAGGTTCGGCGGGTCCTGGCCGGCGCGCCGCGTCGGGAGTGACGGCAGCACGGACGGTGATACGGACGGGTGCAAGGACGGCGACGCCGAAGCGGCACCGACATCACGTGCGCCAGATGCCGCTGATCGGCTGCGCTCGAGCGCTCTCGCCGATCGGAGTCAGTCCGTAGGCGTCCCCGATCGTGCGG
>JAODNL010000596.1 GCA_025465405.1 Pseudonocardiales bacterium
GAGCCGAAACCCAACGCCGCCCGTTGGACCGGGCGGCAGAACACTCGAACAGGGGGACGACATGCCCGTGCCCGAGCGCAATGCCTCAGAAACACTGGACGTGACTGCGCTGATCGATCGCAGCAAACTCGGGGCGTTTCAGCTCCGGATCGGTGGGCTGTGCGCCCTGGTGGCGCTGCTCGATGGCGTCGACACGACCTCGATCGCCATCGCGGCGAGGGCGATCTCGGACAAGCTCGACGTGCCTTTGAGCAATTTTGGGCTGATCTTTTCCGCCGGCACGCTCGGCGCGACGCTCGGCGCGATGGCCTTCGGTCCTTTGGCGGATCGCTTCGGCCGCAAGCGGCTGCTCGTGGTCGCGACCGTGATGTTCGGTGCCTTCACGCTGCTCACGGCGGAGGCCGACACCTTCGCGCGCCTCATGGCATGCCGGCTGCTCGCCGGGATTGGTCTTGGCGGTGCCACACCGTGCTTCCTGGCGCTCGTCTCGGAGTACGTTCCGTCGCGTGTGCGCGGCACCGTGGTGGCGGCGCTCTGGGCCGCCTTCCCGCTCGGCATCATGGTCGGGGGATTCTTCAACTCCTACCTCGTCGCGACGTTCGGCTGGCAATCGATCTTCCATGTTGGTGGCGCTCTGCCGATGCTCGTCGCGGTGATCCTCGCTTTGGCCTTGCCGGAGAGCCTGCAGTTTCTCATTCTGCGCCACGCGGACACCGCTAAGGCCACAGCCATCGTCAGCCGCTTGGCGCCAGGGGTGACCGGTGCCGCGGCGCGTCTCTCGGTCGCTTCGCACCAGCCGGCAGCGGTGCCGGTGAAGCAGCTCTTCGCCGAGGGTCGTGCTACCAGCACCCTTCTTCTCTGGGTTCCCTTCTTCACCTCGTTCGGCGTGCTTGCGGTCGTCGTGTTCTACACGCCAACGCTCCTGCGCACGGCCGGCATACCGGCCGCGGTCTCGGCCGGCGCTCTGGTCAACGGCTTCCATGGCTTGGGCGCGCTGCTCGGGATGGCGGTCGCGGGGCACCTGGTCGAGCGGTACGGTCCGTCGATGACCCTCAGCGCCGGCCTGCTGATCGGCGCGATATGCACCGTTCTCCTGGGTTTCAGCGTCGGAACGGTCGCGCTTGCCGCGATGGCGACGGCGCTGGTCGGGCTGTTCGTCGGCATTGCGGGATCGGGCAGCATCGCGGTCGCTGCGCTCATCTATCCGACGGCGATCCGCGCGACGGGCATCGGCTGGGGCGTCGGGATGGGCCGCGCCGGTCAAGTGGTCGCGCCGCTGATCGCCGCTCGGCTGCTGACGCAGACCGACGGTCAGCACATGCTCCTGGTCATGGCGGCGATGCTGATCACGTCGGTCGTTGCCGTGTTTCTGCTCGGGCGGTCGACGGGCCAGATCCGCCTTGCCCGCGCTGTCGCCGTTGCCGGTCACGATACCGCTTCGCGCTAGGACCTTCAGCATTCGGCCACGGGCAAAGCAGGAGGAAGCGATGTCGCCGCTAAGCCGGAGCTACGTCCAAGGCGCGAGCGCGAAGCCGTTGATCGGCGACACGATCGGGGTGCATTTCGACAAGTCGGCGGAGCGCTGGCCGGACCGCCCGGCGCTGATCGTCCCGCAGCAACACGTCCACTGGAGCTATCGCGAGCTCAAGGAGCGTATCGATGCGTTGGCCGCGGGGCTCTTGTCGCTTGGTTTGTCGCCGGGCGAGCGCGTCGGCATCTGGTCGCCGAACAATTCCGAGTGGGTGATCACCCAGTTCGCGACCGCCAAGGCCGGGCTTGTCCTCGTCAACATCAATCCGGCCTACCGGGCGTTCGAGCTGGACTACGCGCTCAACAAGGTAGGCTGCAAAGCGCTGATTACCGCCGACCGGTTCAAGACGACGGATTATATCGCGATATTGCGGGAGCTGATGCCCGAGATCGCCCGTGATGCTCCCGGCCAGTTGCAACCGGCGCGCGTCCCTACGCTCAAAGCCCTGATTCGGATCGGTACAGACAATGTTCGCGGCTTCCTGCGGTTCGAGGACCTGCTCGGGATGGCCAACGACGATCACCGCAGGACACTGACGGCGCTGCAGCCGAAGCTGCAATTCGACGACCCGATCAATATCCAGTTCACGAGCGGCACGACCGGCGCGCCAAAGGGGGCCACGCTCACACATCACAACATCCTCAACAACGGGTACTTCATCGGCGAGGCGCAGCGCCTGACCGAACACGATAAAGTCTGCATCCCCGTGCCGCTCTATCATTGCTTCGGCATGGTGCTGGGCAATCTCGCGTGCATCACCCACGGCTCCGCCATGGTCTATCCGGCCGAGGGCTTCGATCCGCTGACGACGCTCGAGACGGTCGAGGCCGAGCGCTGCACCGCGCTCTACGGCGTGCCGACCATGTTCATCGCCGAGCTAGGCCACCCCGAGTTCGAGCGCTTCGACCTCGAGAGCCTGCGCACCGGGATCATGGCTGGCTCGCCCTGCCCAATCGAGATCATGCGTCGCTGCATCAGCGAGATGAATATGCGCGAGGTGACCATCGCTTACGGCATGACGGAGACGAGCCCCGTGAGCACCCAGACCTCGTACGACGATCCGCTCGAACGACGGGTCGGTACCGTCGGCCGAATTCATCCGCATGTCGAGGTGAAGATCGTCGATAGCGAGGGATGCATCGTTCCGCCAGGTACTTCCGGCGAGCTGTGCACGCGCGGCTATTCGGTGATGCTGGGCTACTGGGACGATGCGGAGAAGACGGCGCAGGCGATCGACCCCGCCCGCTGGATGCACACCGGCGACCTCGCAACCATCGACGAGGAGGGTTATGTCAACATCGTCGGCCGCATCAAGGACATGGTCATCCGCGGCGGCGAGAATGTCTATCCGCGCGAGATCGAGGAGTTCTTGTTCCGCCATCCCAAGATCGAGGCGGTACAGGTCGTGGGAGTACCGGACCCGAAATATGGTGAAGAGCTCTGCGCGTGGGTGCAGCTCAAAGGAAACACGACCGCGACAGCCGAGGAGCTCCGCGACTTTTGCCGGGACCAGATCGCGCACTTCAAGATCCCGCGGTACATCAAATTCGTCGACAGCTTCCCGATGACGGTCACCGGCAAGGTCCAGAAGTTCGTGATGCGCGAGCAGACGTGCGAGGAGCTGGGTCTCTCGGACGCGAAGACAGCCTGAAACCGCCCTCACCGGGGCTTTGACACGTTAACTCTGGTCGAGCGTAGTCTCTTCGCGCTCTGCCGCCGTTAGGCCGCAGCGGTCGCCTCGATCCAGGTGTGATGAGCCGCAGCACGGAAGCGGTGGAGCGTCGCACGCGAGACGAGGTGTCGCTGGAGGTTGAAGACGTTGTAGACGGCAGCGTGGACGGAGACGAAGCGCTGGGCCGAGGCGGCCGATTTGAAGCCCTGCATCCTGCGCT
>JAODNL010000614.1 GCA_025465405.1 Pseudonocardiales bacterium
CGACACCAGGAGTGCGCGTTGAGCATCGTGAATCTGTCCGACCGCGTCGTCATCGTGACTGGGGCCGGGCGTGGTCTCGGCCGAACGCACGCACTGTCGCTCGCGGGCCGTGGCGCCTCGGTGGTGGTGAATGATCTCTCGCGCGAGCACGCCGAGTCGGTTGTTGCCGAGATCGAAGCCGGTGGTGGTAAGGCGCTCGCGTCACTCGAGTCCATCTCGGAGCCGAAGAACGGCCAAGCGATCGTGGATCTCGCCGTCGACCGGTTCGGCACCGTCGACGCGATCGTCAACAATGCGGGCTTTCTGCGCAACGCCGAGTTCGAGGAGCAGACACCGGACACTCTGACGGCGCTGCTTGACGTGCATCTCAGTGGTCCGTTCTTCCTCACGCAGGCGGCCTGGCCGGTTATGCGCGCCCAGGGCTACGGCCGAGTAGTCATGACCAGTTCCGCCGGCGGGATGTTCGCCATGGGTGGCCAGGCGAACTACGCCGCGGCCAAGGCAGGCGTGTACGGGCTTACCAAGGCGCTTGCCTTCGAAGGACGGCCGCACGGCATCCTGGTCAACGCGGTGCTGCCACACGCGAACACCGAGATCCGCAACCACGACCCGGCCATGCAGACCGACCCGAGCCGTAAAGAAGCGGAGCGGCGATGGGCAGCCGAGCACGGCGCCAACTTCAAGCCCGGCGTCATGGACGCCGTGCGGCCGGTCCGCCTGCCCGAGGCGGTGTCCTCGTTCGTCACCTTCCTCGCGAGCACGGCGTGCGAGATCACCGGCGAAGCGTTCGCGGTCGGGTGCGGGCGGTATGCCCGCGTCTTCGTCGGCGAGACACTCGGCTGGACGGCCGCCAACCCCGCTGACGTCGACCCCGACGACATCGTGCACAACCTCGACGCCGTGCGTTCGACCGATCGTTACCGGATCCCGGAAAACCTGTACGAGGAGATGGAACTGATGGCGGTCGCGACCGGGCGATGGACGCCGTAGGCCGCACGGGCCGCCTACCGCCGATGTTCTTCCGGGGCCTGGACGTGACATTGCAGCGGCCGCGTCATAGCCGGGCAACCACCTCGTGATGTCGGCATCTGGGTGATGCGCTCCAAGTAGGCGTGGGCGCAACAACTGATTGGCGTCGGCAGGTGGCGCTGATGCCGCGAGCACACCGGCCTGACCGTCACGACCGGTTCCGCTCGGCCAGGTCTTGCAGGAATCGCGGTGGTCGGCCGGCGCCGAAGTCGTAATAACGCGCCCAGTGCGGCGTGATCGCGATGCGCGCCATCTGGTCGTACATCTCGCGGCAGTTCTCCTCGAACTGGGCCACCGCTTCGGCGTCCATAATTTTCCTGGCGCCGGCGAGGTACTCCTCAGGTACGCCGTCGACGATCTCGACGCTCGCACGCCCGCGTATGAAAGGGCTCGTGCCTGGTCGGGCGTTTCGCCGACGTCGATCGTCAGGGCGACGTCCGGGCGAGCCGACAGCGCCGTGGCCTTGGGTGAGGTCGTGGCCGTGGAGATCACGACCTGATCGCCGGTCCAGAAGAAGCCGATCGGGATCACCCGCGGTGTTCCCTCCTTCCCGATATAAGCCAGGCGCGCCATCGAGGTGGACGTGAGCGGTTCTTGCGCGCCGGTCCTGGCCAGTTCGTCATCGATGTCTTGCCACTCCATGAGGCGTCTCCTTCCGTTATGGACCGACCATCAGGGCCGCGTTCGTACCGGGCGACGGCGACCGCTGTGCCAGGTTCGATGAGTCGGGACAACAAGAGGGGACGGTCCCGCGCTGCAGCAATCGGATGAGACGGACATCAACCTCGCAGCACGTCGTGGAGGCGTGCTGCCTGTCGGGTGAGGTGATCGCGCTCGGCGAGGTTGGTGGCACCGCGGGCCGCGTCCCCGTACAGCCGAGCCGCGAGCGCGAGCTCGCCGGCTCGCTCCCGAAGGTAGGCCGCCACCGCCGTGTACCTGGGAACCACCGGATCCACCTGTTCGAGGGCGGCCAGACCGGCCTGTGCCCCGTCCGCCTCACCCACCGCGACGGCACGGTTCAAACGTACGACGGGGTTGTCGGTGAGACGGTCGAGCTCGTCGTACCACTCCACGATCTGCACCCAGTCGGTCTCGTCCGCCTTCGGTGCGTCGGCGTGCAGGGCGGCGATGGCGGCCTGCGCCTGGTATTCGCCGAGCCGGTCGCGGGCCAGCGCCGCCTGCAGGGTCGCCACCCCCTCAGCGATCAGTTCGGTGTCCCACCGGGACCGGTCCTGCTCCGCCAGCGGGACGAGCGCGCCATCGGGTGTCCTACGCGCGGCGCGGCGTGCATGGTGCAGCAGCATCAGCGCGAGCAGGCCGGACGCCTCCTCGTCGTCGGTCATCGACGTCACCTGTCGGGTCAGCCGGATCGCCTCGTCGGCGAGGTCGACCTCGCCGCTGTAGCCCTCGTTGAACACCAGATAGAGCACCCGCAGGACGGTGGCGAGGTCACCGTCCTGCCAGTGCTCGTCGAAGTGCACGTCCGAGACGGTGCGCTTGGCCCGGCTGATGCGCTGGGCCATGGTTGCCTCGGGCACCAGGTACGCCTCCGCGATCTGCCGTGTTGTCAGGCCGCCCACCGCCCGCAGCGTGAGCGCCACCGCGGATGCCGGGGTGAGCGACGGGTGAGCGCACAGAAAGTAGAGCTGCAGGGTGTCGGCCGTGTCCTTGGTCGGGCCCGGCGGTGGCTCGGCCTCGACTCGGGCCTCGCGGGCGCGCCGGGAGTTCTCCGCCCGGGTCGTGTCCACGAACTTCCGCCAGGCGACCGTGGTCAGCCAGCCCTTCGGATCCGCCGGTGGGTCCTTCGGCCACGTCGCCAGCGCCCGGATCAGCGCCTCCTGCACGGCGTCCTCGGCCGTCGCGAAGTCGGCTCCACGACGGATGAGGACACCGGTGACCGCGGGTATCAGCGTCCGCAGCAGTGCTTCGTTCACTCCGCGACGGTGGGTGCGGCGGTCAGGAACGGACGTAGCTCGAGCCATTCGTAGATCGGCTTGCCGTCCGGGCCAGGCGCGGCCGAGAGCTCGCCCGCCAGCTCGAGGGCTCGCTCGTACGTCTCCACGTCGATCACCATCCACCCGGCGATCAGGTCCTTGGTCTCCGCGAACGGGCCGTCGGTGACCGGCGGCCGGCCGTCGCCGCCGTAACGGACGAACGTCCCCTCCGGGGACAGCGCCTGGCCGTCCACGTACTCGCCCGTGCCCTCCAACCTGGCCGCGAAGTCGCGCATGTACTGCATGTGCGCGTCGATCTCCGTCGGCGCCCACCGGTCCATCGGGTCGTAGTCGACGAGGGGCGCCGGACCGCCTCGGTAGTGCTTGAGCAACAGGTACTTGGCCATGAGTGTCCTCCTTCGGTGCGGCGCGACCATTGTGGCCGCGTTCGCACCGGGGACGAAGCCGGCCGCGGATTCTCGACATCGGTCCGCGAAGAAACTCGCAGCAAGTCGGCAGTCAGCCCGGCCGGTGATCGGAATCGCTCGATGCTCGCAGCCTAAGCCCCCTGGATCAGCGCAGTCCCTGCGGTCGTGCTGATCAAGGCCCCGACCTGGGCACCTTCCCCTCGGGCTACAGGTTTCACCGTGGCCGGTCCCTCAGCTCACGCACGCGCAGTGGCTGGCGCGGCTATACGAGCAGTGCTCCGCCGTCGACGTTGATCACCGCGCCGGTGCCGTAGCCCTGGGTCATGCAGTAGAGATACGCCCGGGCGATGTCCTCGACCTCGCCGATGCGACCCACCGGCAAGGCGGCGCCGGCGCCTTCGTACATCTCCGCGCGTGCGGTATCGCTCATCTGTCCCCATAACGGGCTCCGGACCACACCCGGGGCCACGGTGTTGACTCTAATCGGGGCAAGCTCGATGGCCAACGCCCGAGTCAGCGACGCGATCGCGCCGCAGACGCTGGCGGCGAGCGCCCAGCCGGCGCCGGGGCGCTCGCCGGCGCTACCGGACGTCAGGGTCACCGATCCGCCCGGACGCAGGTGAGGAACGGCACCGTGAACGATGTTGAGGGCGCCGAAGTATCGGGTCTGGAAGAAGCCGCGGGCGCGGTCGAGGTCAAGGTCGCTGATCGGCATCAGTGAGAGCGCCTCACCCGCCGTGTACACCAGGTGATCGATGTCGCCGAGCGCGTCGAAGAAGCGGCCGACGGCGTCGGTGTCCTGCACGTCCACCGGTTGGCCAGTGGCCGACGGGCCAAGGTCGGCGAGGGCGGCATCGATGCTGGACTGACGGCTCGACGCCACGATGACCGTGGCGCCGGCGGCGATGCTGGCTCGGGCGATGGCCAGGCCGATGCCGGAAGTTCCACCGATGATGACGACTCGTTGATCCTGTAACAACATTGCGGACTCCCCATACGTGGATGCAGCGGTACGGGTCCCATGGTGTGAGCCAGCCGGGGCGGGGGTCCAAGACCTATCCGGTCGGTTGCGATACCTATCGGGTATGACCGGAGACTATGCGTCCTGGGCTCGACCGCCGAAGTGGGACCGCGCGAACTCGGCGAACTCGTTGACCAGCTTCGAACGGCGACCGGACTGCCAGGCCAAGCACACCTGGTTGGGGGCAAGGTCGGCGACGAGTACCCCCGTCACGTCGGGACGCCGGTAGAACCCGGCGGTGCTCGCGGGCAAAATTGAGATGCCCTGCCCGCTCGCCACGTGTTCGAGCTTCTCCTCGACCGTGCGCGGATGAGGATAGGCCCGTTGGGCGAAGCGCTGTCGTAGCTCGGTCGCGATATCGCGCCATTCGGGCACCGCGTCGGGGTCCTGCAGCAGGTGCTCGTCCGCCAAATCGGCGATACTCACCTCGTCCTTGCCGGCGAGGACATGCTCGATCGGCAGCATCACCATGCGAGGCTCGGAGAACAGCGGCTCGACCCGCAGACCGCGTTGCACCACGGGAAGCCGAATCAAGCCGACGTCCACACGCGCATCCAGGATCACCGCCGCCTGATCATCCCAGCTGGTTCGGAGCACCTCGACGGAGAGCGTCGGATGCGCCGCCCGCAGCGCTTGAACCGGGCCGGTGACGATCAACCCGGGCATGAACCCGACGACAAAGGAGTTGGTACCCCGCGCGGCGCGGTTGATCCGTCGCTGAACGACCCCCGCCTGCTCGATCAGTGTTGGGGCGTCCTCCAGCAGTTGCTCGCCCGCCTTGGTGAGTTGCGTGCCTCGATGGTCGCGAACGAAGAGCGGCACCCGCAGTTCCTGCTCGAGCGCACGGATCTGACGTGACAGCACCGGCTGCGCGATATGCAACTCCTCGGCGGCCCGGCTGTAATTGAGGTGTTTCGCCAGCGCCAGGAAGTATCGAATCTTGCGCAGATCAAGATCGCTCATGGGCTCCTCCGGCTATGCGGGATACCACCCACCAACGATACCTATCAGGTATGACGCGGCGAGTTCACAGTGCGTCGAGTACAAGACAAGCCTGCAATATAAGGTACTTACTGTCAGTGGCCGAGCATCTCAGCTCCGCAGATGTCATTGCAGCGTAAGGGTTTCCAGCTTTTTCAACGGCGGCCAAAATGTGGGGGCCACGTCCGGCGAATCATTGGCTCCGAATCACGACATGATCGGTGCCGCACGACCCGATCAACGCCAGACGGTGGACGAATCTCTGAGCCGGTCCGCGATGGCGGCGACGTCGTCCAGGCGTCCGGAAGAGATGGCGATGATGAAGTCGTACGCCTCGTCGTTGCTCATCGTCAGACGTCGACCGTTGACGCCGAGGAACGCGATAGTCGCCGCGAGGGCGAGACGCTTGTCGCCGTCGACGAGCGCATGGTTACGCGCGACTGAGTGGAGCAATGCCGCCGCCTTGGTCTCCAGGTCCGGGTAGGCGTCGGCACCGAACGCGCTCGCTCTCGGTCGAGCGACCGCTGCCTCGAGCAGTCCGACATCGCGCAGCTCAGCTGGGGCACCGAGTGCGCGTTCGCCGACGTGCAGCAGCTCGGGCAGGGTCAAATAGATCATTGGCCGAGACGCTCGAGCGCCTCGGCATAGCGCGGAAGCTCTACGTCCAGCACCCGGTCGACCAGTTCGCCACGGCTGTGCGCCTCGATGTATTCCCGAATCGCCTCTCGTGCCACTTCCTGCATCGACCGCGCTTCGAGTTCCGACCGCTTGCGTAGAGCCTCGGTCTCCTCATCGGTCAGCCGCAGAGTCATCGCCATGATGGGATGGTATCACTCTTGATACCAAACTGGTCGAGCGACCCGGTCATCCGCCGACCTTCCTCCACCCGCCCGCACAACAGGCACAACCGGCACAACCGGCACGGAAGCAACGCACAACCTCGAACGTTGTTGGACGTGAGGACGTTGCACAAGATCCCGCGAGAGGAAGCTGGAGACCATGAAGATTCTGTACACAGCCGAGGCAGTCGTCGAAGGGGGACGAGAAGGACACGGCCGCACATCGGACGGTCGGCTCGACGTAGACCTCTCCATCCCCGAA
>JAODNL010000626.1 GCA_025465405.1 Pseudonocardiales bacterium
GTCACCCGGCGACCTGCACACCGACCCCGACGGACGGCAGTACAAGTAGGGCTTCGGGATGGCGTCGGCCCGGGCGGTCGCGAACCGGACCACCGGTGAGGGTGCCTTCGAGCGAGCCCGCAAGGCGTTGTTCGAAGAGGGCATCTCCGCTGGTCGGCAGTATCTGGATCCGCAGCGGCCTGGCGTCGAGGACCTGATCGACACGATCACTGCCGGCGTCCGCTCGGCCTGCACATATGCGGGTGCTACGAACCTGGCCGACTTCCACGAGCGTGCGCTGGTCGGCATCCAGAGCGCCTCAGGCTATGCCGAAGGCCGTCCGATCTACGCCGGTTGGTGACGGGGCGAATCGCGCGCCGATGTGTGACAGTTGACTTGTGAGTCACGACCACGCCCACCCGGGATCGGGCAGTGCGGACCGGCGCTGGCTGTTCGCTGCGTTCGTCGTGATCGTGGCGTTCATGGCTGGCGAGGTCGTCGCCGGGCTGCTGGCCCACTCGCTGGCACTGATCACCGACGCCGGTCACATGATCACCGATGCCGCTGCCTTGCTCGTGGCCGTGCTCGCGTCGAAGGTCGCGCAGCGGCCCGCCCGTGGCGCCTATACCTACGGCTTCGCCCGCGTCGACGCCCTGTCCGGCCAGGCCAACGGGATCACGCTGCTGCTATTGGCGGTGTGGTTCACGGTCGAGGCGGTGCGTCGGCTCGACCACCCGTCGGCAGTCCATGGTGGCGTGGTGATCGTCGTAGCGCTCGTCGGTGCCGTCGTGAACCTGGCGGCGATGATGCTGGCCAGGCGCGCCGACCGCAGCAGCCTCAACGTGCGCGGCGCCATAGCGCACCTGGTGACTGACATTTGGGCTTTCGCCGCGACGTTCGTCGCTGGTGTGGTGGTCGTGACTACGGGCTGGCAGCGGGCCGACGCGGTCGCCTCACTGGTGGTGGGCGCATTGATGGCCTGGACGGGATGGGCCCTGGTGCGCGCGGCCGGGCGGGTGTTTCTCGAGGCGGCGCCGCGCGGCGTCGACCCGGCAAGCTTGGGTGACGAGTTGGCCGCGGTCGACGGAGTCGCCGAGCTGCACGACCTGCACATCTGGCAGATCGGCTCGGGGGAGTCGGCGGTGTCGGCACATGTTCTGGTACGCCCGCCCTTCGACTGCCATGAGGTGAGCGAGCGGCTGCGGGACGCGCTCTCCGAGCGGTACGGCATTGGACACGTCACGTTGCAGGCTGACCACGCCGGTACCGCCATCCACGACGCCGACCACTGCGTCGACGCCCACGGCCAGGTGCACACTGCCCCGAGGCAGTAGTTCGACCCGGCACGCCGGTCCGCCTGGTGCAAGAATCCTGTTCACGGCGAGTTCGCCGATGGTTCACGGCACGACGGAAGAGGCACCGATGCTGCTGCCCATGTCGCCCACCGACTCGACTTTCCTGATGGCAGAGTCCCGCGAACACCCGATGCACGTGGGCAGCCTGCAGCTGTTCCAGCCCCCCGAAGGCGCTGACGCGCTTGACGTCAGGGCCATGTTCGACGCGGCTCTCGCCGACGACGAGGTTGCCCCGTTGTTCCAGAAGCGGGCGCGGCGTTCGATCACAACGCTGGGCCAGTGGGGCTGGGAGGTCGATTCCGAGTTCGATCTCGAACATCACGTTCGACGTAACGCCCTTCCCCGACCCGGACGGGTGCTCGAGTTGCTGGCCTTGTGCTCGCGCCTGCACTCCTCGTTGCTGGATCGGCATCGGCCGCTCTGGGAGATGCATCTGATCGAGGGCCTGGACGACGGGCGCTATGCCATCTACTTCAAGGTTCACCACGCGCTCGTCGACGGCGTGTCCGCGCTGCGGATGCTGTCGCGCATGCTCAGCGACGATCCGGACCTGCGAAACATGCCGGCGCCGTGGGCGCCACGGATGCAGGAGGTGCGCGACCAGATCGGTCCGGGCCCGACGCCGTCGTCGGCCGTGCGTGGCGCCCTCGACATCCTGGGCGAGGCCGCCGGCCTGGTACCGGCCCTCGCCCGGACGCTCAATCGCGGCTTGAATGCGCAAAGCGCGTCGCTGTCGTTCGCGGCCCCGAGGTCCATGTTCAACGTCCCGATCACCGGGGCCCGCCGATTCGCGGGACAGTCGTGGCCGATGGAACGGCTGCGCCAGGTGGGCAAGGCAACGGACGCGACGCTCAACGACGTGATTCTCGCGATGTGCTCCGGGGCCCTGCGGGCCTACATGCAGAGTCTCGATGCCTTGCCGGACACGGCCCTGATCGCGATGGTGCCGGTGTCGCTGCACACGCCGGGGCCAGGAGCCTCGGATGGAGGAGGCAACGCCGTGGGCGCCGTCATGTGCAACCTGGGCACCCAGCTGGACGATCCGGTCCGCCGGCTGCAGACCGTCCACGAGTCGATGATCGAGGGCAAGGAGTCGCTCGAGGGCCTGAGCCCGATGCAGATCCTTGCGATGAGCGCCCTAGGCCTCAGCCCCCTGATCGTGCTGCCATTGCTTCGCCTCAATGGTGTCGTGCGGCCTCCGTTCAACCTCGTGATCTCCAACGTGCCGGGGCCGAACCAGCCGATGTACTGGAACGGCGCGCGCCTCGACGGCCTGTACCCCCTGTCGATCCCGCTGGACGGCCAGGCCCTGAACATCACGTGCACGAGCTACTCGGACGAGATCGCGTTCGGACTAACCGGCTGCCGCCGGACCGTCCCGCACCTTCAGCGCCTGCTCGGCCATCTCGATGACGAGCTCGTCGCACTCGAACGGGCCATCGGTGTCGGCTGAGCCACGGCGGCGGTGAGCAGATAGCTCGGCTCGGAGGGTGGGTACCGAGTCTGGCGATCGGCGAGCGAGGAGCAAATCATGGACAAGCAGCTGCTGACGATCAGTCAGGAATTGGCAGAGGTGGGCCGCCTCGCCGAGTCCGACGACGTGTCCGCCACGTTGGACCGCTATGTCACCCGCGTCGTGCGCACCGTGCCTGGCTGCGACCACGCCTGCATCTCGGTCGCGTCCGACCACGGCACCGAGACCATTGCGGGTGCATGGCCGGGGTTGCCGGCCGTACCGGAGCGGGGCCCGGCCTTGACACCGGTAGACGAGGTGCTGCGCCATCGCGAGCCGCGCCGGCTCGATGATGTGGAGACCGAGCGCCGGTGGCCGGCTTTTGCCGTCGCGATGCGGGCCGCCGGATTCCGGAGCTGCCTGTCGCTGCCGCTGGCCGTCACGTCCGAGCCGGCGGCGGCGTTCACACTTCTGTCCGACCGTCCCAACGGGTTCGGTGAAGCCTCCTTCGACATCGTCCTGTTGTTCACGTTGCACGCCGGTGCCGTGTTCGACAACGCGTCGCTCTATCACGACAGTGTCAAGCTCGTGGAGCAGTTGCGGACCTCGTTGCGGACCCGCACCACGATCGGCCAGGCCCAGGGTTTGTTGATGCACCGCTACGGATATGACACGGAAGGTGCCTTCACCGCGCTTCGTGAGGCCTCCCAGCACCACAACACGAAGCTTCGCGAGGTAGCCGCCCATCTGGTCGACGCGCACTCGCAGCGGACCTTCGAGGCGGCTCTCGAGAAATACGGACTGGACTCGGCCGGTGAGGCCGACTGAGCGGACGCAGCCGCGGGGGACCGGTCAGGTCGACGGCTCCCGCGCTCTGACGATGGTGACCGTTCCAGGCATGGTGGCGATGGCGACGGTGGCGTTCAGCTCCTCGGACCTGGCCACCCGGGCGACCAGCCCACTGCGTTCCAGGGTGCTGACGGCCTGCGGCGCCTGGCGATCGCTCGTCTCCACGAGCAACGTGCCGCCAGGTGCGAGCCAGTCAGGCGCCGCAGCAATCACCCGCCGGACGACGTCGAGCCCGTCCGTGCCCCCGTCGAGCGCTACCTGCGCTTCGTACAGCCGCGCCTCCGGCGGCATCAGCGCGATCTCGTCCGTGGGTACGTACGGTGCGTTGGCAACCAGGATGTCGATCCGGCCCTTGAGCGAGACCGGAATCGCCTCGTACAGATCGCCTTTGTAGACGTGACCGTCGGCGCCGATGTTGCGGCGCGCGCACCGCACCGCGGTTGGATCGATGTCGGCGGCGTGCAGATCGATTCCGTGCACCGCGGCCAGCAGCGCGGCTCCGACTGCGCCCGAACCGCAGCACAAGTCCACGATCACTGGTCGGGGACGCGCCGCAATGCCAGCGATCGCGGCGGCTTCGCGCAGGAGGAACTCGGTGCGCCGGCGCGGGACGAAGACGCCCGGTTCTACGGCGATCCGCAGGCCGCCGAATTGGGCCCACCCGAGCACGTATTCGAGCGGTAGGCCGGCGGTTCGCCGGTTCACCATGGCTGACAGGTCGGCCGGTGTGCGAGCCGCTGAGATGAGCAATCGCGCTTCGTCTTCGGCGAACACGCAGCCGGCGGCGCGGAGTCTGGTGATGATGTCGGATGGCGAGGGCGCTGGCGATGGCACGGGGCCGCAATCGTATCGCGCACCAGCGAAGCCTGATCGTGACTGGTGCTGGACCGCATCTGGCGCGAAGGGTCGGCGATCTTCGAGGGCACGGCGTGAGGTCCTACCGTTCACGATGTAGAGGCTGATCCGACGAGTGAGCACACAGTGAACGGGATGATGACGATGTTCGAGCAGTACGTCCACGGCTACCGGGACGAGGAGAACGTCCGCCTGCACGACCAGGCAGGAACGCTCGTGGAGCTGCTGCATTCCGACACCGGCTACCCGCCCGATACCTCGGTGTTGGAGGTCGGCTG
>JAODNL010000628.1 GCA_025465405.1 Pseudonocardiales bacterium
GACCTGGGTGCTGTCGGGCTTCCTGCCGTCGTCCCATCGGTACGTGGCCGCCGCAGTGAGCGAGTAGTTGCCCGGCGTCGTCGCTGCCGGCGGCGTGACAGTCCACGTCGTGGTGAGCGAACCGTTCGTCCCGACATTGCGGGCCCTTGGCGAGCTGACGGCGTCCACGGTCCACCCGGTCGGCGCATCGAGCGTGACGGCCACGTTCGACACCGGTGTGCGGCCGGTGTTGGTGAACGTCGTCGTGACCGTGGTCGCCGTGCCGGCTTGGGCGACCGCGGGGCCGCCCGGGTATGCCGGCGGCGTCGAGACCGAGACGTTCGTCGAGGGCGCGGCGTTGTCCCACTCGCCGGTCCGGGACACCCGGTAGAGGACGGTGCCGTGCGCGGGAACCGCCGCTGCGATCTGCCCGGCGCTCTCGGTCTTCTTCTTCGACCAGAGATCGGTCAGGGTGTAGGCGCCGTGCGGCTTGACCAAGCCGGCCTGCGCCGCGGTCGTCGACATCGTCGCTGTCG
The DNA here is from genome assembly GCA_025465405.1 of Pseudonocardiales bacterium. GTDB lineage: Bacteria > Actinomycetota > Actinomycetes > Mycobacteriales > Jatrophihabitantaceae > RYN-117. The sequence continues at coordinate 516 of JAODNL010000628.1, forward strand.
TGTCGCCTTCGTTGAACAGCGCCACCGCGACGTCGCCGTTGGCGAGCGGCTTCGCGAAGACGAGGTGGGTGCCGTCGGTGCTGATCACGCGGCCTTGTACACCGAGCTTGTCCTGGTCGACGGCGATGACGTCCTGGTTGAGATAGATCGCCATGGTGGCCGGCGTGGCCTTGCGCAGGTCGGTGCCCACGAGCAACGGCGAGGCCATCTCGGCCCACAGCGAGAAGTGGCTGCGGTACTCGGTGTCGGTCATGCCGCCGTTGCCGACCTCGAGCATGTCCGGGTCGTTCCAGGCGCCGGGCTTCGCGTGCTGCGCGAGGGGGGCGTTCTGGTTCACGATCGACTTCAGGCTGTTCCAGTTGTCGCTGATGTCACCGGTGGTGCGCCACAGGTTGCCGACGTCGCCGGCCCACGTCCACGGCTCGTTCACGCCCCACTCGCAGAGGCTGTACACGATCGGGCGGCCGGTCGCGGCGAGCGCATCCCGCATCGCGGTGTATCGCTGGATGTACTGATCCTTGGTCGTGCTGCCCGCGTTGTTGCAGTTGTCGTACTTGAGGTAGTCCACGCCCCAGTCCGCGAACGTCTGCGCGTCGACCTGCTCGTGGCCCAGGCTGCCGGGGTAGCCCGCGCAGGTGGCCGTACCGGCGTCCTCGTAGATGCCGAGCTTGAGGCCCTTGCTGTGCACGTAGTCGGCGGTGCCCTTGATGCCGTCCGGGAACTTGGCCGGGTCGGGGACGAGCCGGCCGCTCGCGTCGCGCTGATGCGTCATCCAGCAGTCGTCGATATTGACGTACTGGTAGCCGGCGGCCTTCATGCCGGAGCTGATGAAGAAGTCGGCCGTCTGCTTGATCAGGGTCTCGCTGACGTTGCAGCCGAAGGCGTTCCAGTCGTTGAACCCCATCGGCGGGGTCTGCGCCAGGCCGTTGTCCAGCGCGACGGCCGGTGCCTGCGCGACGACCTGCTCGGTGACGATCGCCGCCGTGCTGAGGGCGACGGCCATGGCCGCTGCGCCGAGCCCCGCCGTCAACCGCCGGGTGATTCCGATCTTGTGGTGTCGCATCGCCGCTGTCTCCTCGTTCGCTCAAGAACACTCACGCTCGACCAGGTCTGGACATGTTCTTAGCAGCGACTTATGTCCATGACAAGAGATTGGAGCTGATTGCCCCGATTTAGTTCCTCCATGGCGGCTCGATGCCTTGCAGCGATGCGATGTTGGAAAATGTTTGACTCTTGGCCTCGCCTACGAGCCCACCCGATCGGGTTTGCAGCAAACTGCTGCCGCTTTGGTGGCCCGCGAACCGGCCAGAGCGCCCGCAAACGGATCCACGTCGGCGGCGTGAGCCGCATCGCCGGCATCCGGGTGCGTCAGGGCGGCTCGGCGCCGTGGGTCTGCGAGACTAGGGACCTGGGCCTCTAGCTCAATTGGCAGAGCTGCGGACTTTTAATCCGTAGGTTGCGGGTTCGAGCCCCGCGGGGCCCACCAGACTTCACTCCAGCAATTCTGGGCGATAGTCACTTTGGGGTCGCCCTCGGGAATGGCCTGGCTCAAGATCGATGGCCGGATTTTGGCCGGATGATGACGTCGTGCCGAGGATGGTGTTTTGCTACGCGGGCGCTGCCCACGCGCTGGGCCTCGACGTCGGGCAGCGCGTAGCGGGTCATGGTCATCAGCGGGCTAGCGTGGCCCAGCATTGCCTGCACGTCGCGCAAGCTCATCCCGGCTTGCAAACTCAAGGTGGCGGCCGTTCGACGAAGTGCGTGGAACCCGGTCGTCGGCAAACCGACCGCGCGTTGGGCGCGCCGGAGTGCAGCGCTCGCAGCGCGGTAGTACTGCGGTCCGTCGACGCGGTTAGGCCATAGCGGGGCACCCTGATGGCGATCATCGAGGAGCGGCGTCAGCGCTTGCGCGACTCCTGGCGGAAGGCCGATGACGCGGCGCGCGGCCGAGCCGCCCTTCGGGTAAGCCTTGACGATCTGGTGTCCCTTGGACTCGATGACAACCCGACGCACCGACATGAATCAGTGAGCCCGTACGCGCGCGTCTGCAGGTGGGTCGTCTGCTGCCGCATGTTGCCCGCGATCGGCAGGGCGGTGCGGTCGGCCGCGTCCACAGGCCGCGGCAAGGCCCCAAGGTGTGGGTAGTGGATGTTGTTGAACGCCTTCACGACGTGCGCCTCAGCCAGGTGCCGCTGGAGCAGTTCGCTATCGGTGAGCTCCTGCGCTTCGAGTTCCGGGACGGTGCCGTCACGCGGGGCAAAGTAGTTACCGGTGTCGATGACCGTCTTGCCGACGAGGGTTCCCGGGGAACCGTCCCAATAGCGCCGACCGGGATCGTCACGACGACCCAGTCGCCGGCGGCTGCCGCCTGCGCAGGAGTGGCCGCACGGGCCCGCGACCCCAGTTCGTCCACGAGCTCGGAAAGCGTCTGCGGCCCGCGCGAGTTGCTGAGCACGACCTCCGGGCCGGCGTCGACCGCCAGACGGGCGAGCGTGCCACCGATGCGTCCACTGCCGATGAGTCCAAGTGTCGCCATGCCTGGGACAACCTCCTGATTGAGTGCCGATCCGCGCGAGCGCCTCTCTTCGATCCTCGAAGCGGGAGTCGTGCGATCAGCAGTGACCCTGAAATCCATGAAGAACCGCGGCCCCGCCGGACTCCTCCCCAGCCCGCCGTGCGGGCGTTGGGGACGGGCCGCGGGGTGATCAGAAGACGTAGGGGATGTCGTGTATGACGTCCTGGTAGCGGATGCGCCATGCTCCGCCGGACCGGCGGAAGGCGAAACGGTAGTACCCGGACTCGATGGGCTTGATGGTGCCCTGGGCGCCGAAGGTGCCGACGGGCCACCCGCCCTCGGGCTTGCTGGTTCCGACGACGTCGAAGGTGATGAACTGGACTTCAATGCTGGCCTCGTCGCCGTCGACGGTGACCAGGGGGTCGTAGGTGGTGTGGTGGCTCCAGCCCAGGGGCGGGTGCGGCGCCATGGCCGTGGACATGGCCGCTGCGATCTGCGCTCCTCCGGAGAGGGTTCCCCGCAACTCATCCCCCTCGGGCCCGCGGTGGTAGTGGACCTCGACGACTGAGTAGGCCACGAAGAGCTTTGACATTGCCTCACCGTCACGCCGGTCCGCGGCCCGGGTGTATCGGGAAACGATCTGTCTGATCTCGTTCTCGGTTCTCTTGACGTTCTCCGGTTTCTCTGTGGTCCCTGTCGGTGTCCAGGCTTGTACGGCAGACGGGCGACCGGTCGCCTGTGCGCCGCGGGCGGGCACCTCGGGTGACCGCAATATGCATCTGTGAAAAG
>JAODNL010000640.1 GCA_025465405.1 Pseudonocardiales bacterium
CGCAATGATCGCATCGACATGCTGGTTGATCATGCTGCTGATCTGCTGGATCTGCAGGTTGTTGTCGAGGTTGGAGTTCGTCGCCGTCAGCCCGGTCGTGAGCCCGGCGCTCTTGTAGGTGCCGACGTCCTTCGTCAGCCGGGCCAACGCGTTGGCCCGCCACGAGTTCGCCGAGAACGAGTCGCTGTAGCCGATCGTGTACGGGCCGGACTTGGCCTTGAAGGTCGAGTACACCGACTTGTTGACCGCGGTGAAGTAGCCGTTGTAGCCGGCCTTCACGTCGGCGGGCAGGCTCGAGAGATCCGCCGTGCCCCCCGGTGCCTTGTCAGCAACGGTGCCGCAGGTCGACGACCCGCCGGCCGCGCCGCTACCGCCCGCCTGCGTATTCGTCGTCGATGTCGCGCCCGACGAACACGCCGCAAGTACGACGCCCGTCGTCGCTACCGCGACGAGCGCGGTGGCCCGTCCGGACCACCAACCCACTCCACCCATGCCACGACTCCCTCGCGTTGGTAAGGTTTCCAAACTGGCCGCAAGTGTGGGCACCATCTCTTCGCGATGTCAAGACTTCTGGCCGAAATACCGCCGAAATACCTTGCTGCTGACAGCAGGTACACAGATGACGTAACGTTTCCATGATGACGACGCTCAAGGACGTCGCCGAGCACACCGGACTGGGTCTCGGGACGGTGTCGCGCGCCCTGTCCGGGCACCCCAACGTGCGCCCCGAGACCCGCCGGCGCGTCGAGGCAGCGGCCCGTAAACTGGGCTACCAGTCCAACGGCCTGGCGCGGGCGCTACGCAGCAATCGCAGCAACTCGATCGGGCTGATCATCCCCGACCTCGAGAACGAGTTCTACACGACCGCCGCGTCCGTCGTGCAGGGCCTGCTTGCCGGCGAAGGGTTCCGCCTCGTCGTCTCGTGCAGCAACAACTCCCCCGACGTCGATATCGAGTTGCTCGGCACGCTCATCGAGAACCGCGTCGACGGGATCATCCACGTGCCTTGTACGCCGGACGGTTCGGACCTCGTTCGCGCGGCCAACCCACGTGTACCCATCGTCGAATACGCCCGGCGCTCGTCCGCCCGCGGAGTCGACAGCGTCATCGGTGACGACGAGCGAGGCAGTGCCGAGATCGTGCAGCATCTCGTCGACCTCGGGCACCGCAACATCGCGGTCATCGCCGGCCCCAGCGGGCTGAGCACCACCACGGACCGCGTGAGCGGGTTCGAGCGCGCCTGCCGCCGCAATCGCTTGCCCAAGCGCGGCTGCCCGGTGCTCTACGGCCCGTCCTACGACGCCCATTGGGGCGAGGTCGCCACCAGTCAGATCCTCGACGAGCATCCGGATGTCACGGCGATCTTTGCCTCCAGTTCACGCGGAGCCATGGGTGCCCTGAAGGCGCTGCGCAAACGAGGGCTGGCCGTGCCGAAGGACATGTCGCTCGTCGGCTTCCTCAACCCGGCGTGGCTCGACGTGTCCGAACCGCCCCTCACCACCTACGAGCTGCCGCTCAACGACATGGGCAACATGACGGCGCGGCTGTTGCTCGACCGGATCCGGCGCCCACGCGCCGAGGAGCCTTCCGAGCCGCAGGTGCTGCGCTTCGACGGCCGGCTCATCATCCGCGAATCCACTGCAGCTCCGCGGACTTACGAGCTCATACGGTCGCGCTCGACGCTTGACGCTACCGCGCCCCGGTCGCGGTGACGCCGACAGCAGACGCCCGTCTGATCATTCGCCGAGCCCCATCAGCGCCGAGCGCAACAACCGCTGCACCGATCGCGACCCACACCCCAGCATCCATGCCCGTGATCATGGCAGCCCAGTACGACATCTTGAGCTACCGCAGGCCGTGACTGGAAGCTTGCTCGGAGCCCGAGGGGTAGCCACCACATAGGGGTCTTATCCATGGACCACCCGCTCGGGGCCCTCGCCCGCGAGGTCAGTGAGTACGACTGGCCGACACTGGCGTGTCCGACCTGCAGGACCGGTTCGGTTCCCTACCTTCGCCGCCGGCGAATCTAGCGCTTTCGACGCACGAGGATGATCAGCAGCGCGATGGCTGCCACCAGCGGAAGCAGCCGTTTGGCGATGGCGGGGCCGGCCGCGGACAGCAGTGCAACTGGCTCCAGCTCGTCGGCCGCACGAGGACTGACCGACGGCGCTGCGGGCTGAGCGGACGGCGTTGGTGGCACGCCCGCTGCCGCCTCAGTCGCAGCGGCGGCTGGGGTCGCTGGGGTCACTGGGGTCGCGGAAGCCGCGCCGGCGGCGAGCTTGACCGCAAGGCAATCCGCGAACTGCCCGAGGAGCTTGTTGCCGACCTCCACCATCACACCGCGACCGAACTGCGCGGGCTTGCCCGTGATGTCCAGTTCGGTCACCACATCGACCAGCGTGGACGATCCCTGGTCGGACAGCGTCGCGGTCACCCGCGCCACGGCCGTCCCGTTGCCGCGCACGTCGCGGCCCTGCGCGCTGAGCACCACGCGATGCGTCGTGATCTTTTTCTCGACGAGTCTAGCCTTTCCCTTGTACGTGAGGCCGATCGGGCCGAGCTTCACCTTCACGCTCCCCGTGAAGTCGTCGCCGTCGATGGTGTCGAGTGCCGCGCCCGGCATGCAGGGCACGACCCGCTCGATGTCGAGCAGCACCGTGTACGCCTCTTCGATGCCCAACGGAACGGTGAACCTGTGTTCAAGCTGCATGCGGCCGGCCTCCAGTAGTCAGTCGAGACGGTTCAGTATTCGACATAGAACGCCTCGATCCGCTCGGCAATCCGTTCGATTTCGCCGGCAAGACGTTGATGCAGGCCGTCCAGGAAGTACGTCCGGCAGTCCTCTAGATCTCGGAACGTCATCACGAAAGCCAGGTCGTAGGACTTGTCGATCTGCCGGCCCCAGTCTGAGTCCAGCGGCGGCCCCACGATCAGGTCGATGACCTGCGGGATGCCGGCCAGTTGTTCGATCCGCCTCTCGATCTGCGGTGCGTCGCCCGGATCCTTGAGCCAGAAGCGGGCGACGTGCTTCACGCCGTTGGCGCGGATCATCCGCTACCGAGCAGGAACTGCACGCTCTTCACGCGTGTCATCTCGCGATACCCCTCGATCCCACTGAACCGGCCATAGCCGCTCTGCCCATAGCCACCGAACGGGAACGCGGGATCGCCGCGGCGATAGTGGTTCACCCAGATCGTCCCCGCGCGAAGGGCGGCCGACACGCGGTGCGCGCGGTCGAGGTCACGCGTCCACACGCCGGCCGCGAGGCCGTACACCGTGTCGTTCGCGATCCGCACTGCCTCAGCCTCGTCCGTGAACGGGATGACGCACACGACCGGGCCGAAGACTTCCTCCTGCGCGATCGTCATGTCGTTGGTGACGTCAACGAACACCGTAGGCGGGTAGAACAGCGTGCCGGCCAGTTCCTCCGGCTGCCGCCCGCCGGTGACGACGCGGCCGCCTTCGGCCACGCCTACGTCGACCAGGTCGGTGATCCGCTCGAGCTGCGCC
>JAODNL010000010.1 GCA_025465405.1 Pseudonocardiales bacterium
CGTCGACTACGACCTCTGCGAGAGCCACGGGCGCTGCACCGAGGCAGCGCCCGTGGTGTTCGAGATTCGCGACGACGACATGATGTACGTGCTTGACGAGAATCCCGGCGAGGACCAGCGCATGGCCGTCGAGGCTGCGGTCACGAACTGTCCCCGGCAAGCGCTACGACTGCAGGACTAGCGATTGTGGATCGGCGGCGTCCAGTCGTTGCCGCCGCCGGCAAAGGTCTCATCTCCCCCGGGCTCGGGCCCACGCTGACCGCACGTGCTGACCTCTTGCTCGACCCTGTGCCCGCCGATCTCGCGGCGATCGACGCGGCCCTTGCATCCCCGTACTTGGTCTTCGACGAGGACCTGCTTGCCGCCGCGACCCGACTAGCGGTCATCACCCACGTAGGGACCGCGGTCCACGTCAACGTCGACGCCGCGACCGCATTGGGCATCCCCGTGCTACACAACCCGGGACGCAATGCCGATTCCGTTGCCGAGCACACGATCGCCTTGCTGCTGGCGCTGACGAAGCAGATACCACGCAGTGACGCGGCGGTGCGTCGCCGCGAGCACTGGGACGTCGCAGCCGAGCATCTGACGACGTCGGAGTTGCGTGGCCGGACGCTGGGAATCGTCGGCTTCGGCGCCGTCGGACGACGTGTCGCGGACATCGCGTCGCTCGGCCTGGGCATGCACGTGCTGGTGTGGTCACGCTCGACCGGACCAGCGACGGAGGCCGGGTACCTCGAGCTGCCCCTGGACGAACTGCTCGCCAGCGTCGACGCCCTGTCAGTTCACGTCGCTGCCAACCCCGAGACGGTGCATCTGCTCGACCGCCGCCGGTTGGGACTGCTGCCCGCGCACTCCTGGCTGGTGAACACGGCGCGGGCCGAGGTCATCGACTACGCCGCGCTCGTCGATCTGTTGCGGACGGGACGGCTGGCCGGCGCTGCACTCGACACCTGGCCGGGGCACAAGGCAGATCCGCATTCGCCGCTGATCGAGCTGCCCAATGTCGTACTGACGCAGCACAACGCCGGGCTGACGCACGAGTCGGCGGCGCGCATGGTGGCCGCGACCGCGGCCGGCCTTTGGGAGGTGCTCGGCGGGACCTTCCCGCGCTCCTCCACGCTCGTCGACCCGTCGGTCTGGGAACGGCGTCGCCGGCCGAGCGTGAGTTTCGACTATTAATAACTATAGTTATCAGGCAATGGCAATCGAGGGAAACCGAACCAGGGCCTACCTGGTGAGCTCGTCCGACCTGGACCCGCACCGGTGGCGATCCCTCGCGCTGGGCATCTCAGCTCTGGGGCTCACCCTCCTCGACCTCAGCATCGTCAGCGTGATCCTGCCGCCGATCGGTGCCGCGACGGGCGCCAACCCGACCCAACTGCTGTGGGTGGTCTCCGGCTATGCCCTCGCGATCGGCATCGTCCCGATCGTCGCCGGCCGTCTTGGCGACGACTACGGACGGCGGCGGATGCTCCTGATCGGCATCGCGGGCTTCGTCCTGATGAGCGCGGCGGTCGGTCTGGCACCCAACGTCGGGCTGTTGCTTGCGGCACGTTTCGTCCAAGGGCTCGCGGGCGGGCTGATCAATCCACAGGTGTCCGGCGTCGTGCAGCAGCTGTTCCCGCTACCCGAGCGGGGCCGGGCGTTCGGCTGGATCGGTGCCGCCGTCGGCGTGTTCACTGCAGCCGGCCCGGTCGTGGGCGGCGCGCTCGTCGCCCTCGGCGGCCCGCACTTCGGTTGGCGCCTGTGCTTCCTCGTCAACGTCCCTATCGGCATCGCGGTGTTCGTGTTGTGCCGTATGTGGTGGCCGCCCGCGGCCCGGCAGGTACGCCGTCGTCTTGACCTGCCCGGCGTCGGCCTACTCACGATCGCGCTGTTGTGCGTGCTGTTTCCCGCGGTGGAGTTCACCACTCGCCACGATCCGCTCCTGGCGCTCTTTCTTGTCCCCGCCGCTGTGTTCGCCGCGGCGTTCATCTGGTGGGAGGCACATCCGGCCCGCCGCCGGGGCTATCCGCTGATCGACGTCACGCTGTTCGCCATTCGCTCGTTCGCGAACGGACTCAGCGTCGGCCTGCTGTTCTTCTGCGCATTCAATGGGCTCGGACTGGTGCTGGCGCTGTACCTGCAGGACGGCATCGGCATGTCGGCAGCGAAGGCCGGCGGTGTCGTCGCGCTGTACGCAGCTGGGACTGCGGTCGGTGCCCTCGTGGGTGGCCGGTTGCTACCGCGCCTGGGTTCGGTCGTGCTTCCGATCGCGCTCGGTGTCTTCGCGGTCGGGGTGACGGCCGCCGGCATCGTCTCGGCGACGCTGAGCGGCCGTCTGGCATCCGGCGCGCTGGTGGCTGCGCTCGCCGGGCCGCTGCTGGTTGCCGGCCTGGGCGGCGGCGGGGTGGTCAGTCCCAATCAGGCGTTGGCGCTGGCCGATCTCGGAGCGCGCGGCGGGTCGACCGCGGGGGGCATGCTGCAGACGGCGCAGCGCATCGGCAATGCGGTGGGCGCCGCCGTGATCAGCGCGGCGTTCTACTACGTGGCGACCAGCGGCCACGCGAGTGATCGGGCAGCGCACTACGGCCTGGCCTACGGCCTCGCGTTGCTCGTCACGCTTCTGTTCGGCGTCGGCGCGTTCGTCGTCGCGGTCGCCGACATCCGGCGTCGCATCTGAAGTGGATCGTGGACATCACCCGCACTATCACTGATAATAGTTAGTCTGAACATCGACGAATGGACGAGGCGGTATCGGCGTGACGTGGGACTTCTCCACCGAGCCAGAGTTCGAGAAGAAGCTGG
>JAODNL010000057.1 GCA_025465405.1 Pseudonocardiales bacterium
TGAACCGGACGTCGGTGGCCTGTTCCAGCAGGCTCGCGGCGAGGTCGGCGCGGCTGGTGAAGATGCCCGGTGCCTGATTCTCGTGCAACTCGTACCGCGACACACCGGGCGCATCGAAGAGGCCCGACGGACGCATGATCGTCCACTCCAGGTCGCTGCCGCGCACGAGTTCCTCCATGCCGCGCATGTCACTGTAGGTCGTCTTGCCGATCGTCGCGGTCACCAGCGGCTGGAGGACACGGTTCATCAAGAACCCGGCGTCCGCGTGATGGTGCGGCTCGGTGGCACTCGAGCTGACCACGACCAGTCGCTTCACCCCGTGCCGGGACATCGCGGCGACCACATTGCCGATTCCGTCGCTGTAGACGTCGATCGGCTTGCGGGTGAACGGCACGCCGAGGGTCGACAGGACGACGTCGGTTCCGTCGACCGCTCGACCGACGGCCTGGGCGTCGTGCACGTCGGCCTCGGCGACGCTCAGCCGCTCGTGCGTGATCGGGAACTCGGCCGGTCGGCGGGTCACGGCGACGACGTCGTGACCGGCGGCGAGCGCCTGTTCGGTCAGCAGCCGGCCGGTGACCCCGTTGGCTCCGAAGACGGCGATTCTCATGGTTTCGCTCCTCCTGACCCGCCGGCAGCGGATCACGATCCATATACTACGAGTTTCGTAGGATACGATAGTCATAGCACTTTGGAAGGGAGCGACGCAAATGGCGGCTCAGCGCGCCGACGCTTCCGCGTCGCGGAAAGCTCGACAGGCCCGCCGACGGCGCATCGCCGAGGCCAAGCAGAGCCTGCGCGAGCTGCGGATCGAACTGGCGGTCCTCAATCACCGAGTGGGTTCGCGCATCGAGATCAAGGACGTGGACTTCGACTGCCTCGACGTCGTCACCCGGCACGGTCCGATGAGCCCGACAGCTCTCGCTCGTCGCATCGGTGTTCACCTCGCCACGATGACCGGCATCCTGGACCGTCTCGAGCGCGGCGGATGGATCGTGCGCGACCGGGACAAGAGCGACCGGCGGGCGGTGCTCATCCGCGGCGTACCCGACAAGCAGCGGGACATCATCCAGCTGTACGACGGTATGAACAGCTCGCTCGACACCATTCTCGAGACCTACTCCGACGATCAGATCGATCTGCTCGTCGATTTCCTGCGGCGGTGCACGGAGGCTGGGCATTCCGCCACGGAGCAGCTCGCCACGGACTCCGGCTAGCCGGCGCTCCGCACCACGCGCAGCGCGGCCGATCCAGCTGTATCCGTCACCCATTCGACTGGGTGAGAAGCCGCTGGCAGGTGGTTGCTGCCACCGATTCCAGGTGCATCGACCGCGTCCTCGACCTGCGGTAGGGGGCCCATACCTCCTTGGGCATACGTGGCCGGGTCGAAAGTGTGGCCGAGCGACTGATGCCGGAGCACGAGCCATCTCCATACGTTCGAGGTGGGCATCCAACCAAGGAGGACTCGATGATCGAAGTTAGTGGATTGACGAAGCGCTACGGCGACAAGACCGCCGTGAACGACCTGACGTTCAAGGTCCTGCCGGGGATCGTGACCGGCTTTCTGGGGCCCAATGGTGCCGGCAAGTCGACGACGATGCGGGTGATCGCGGGATTGGACGAACCGACGTCCGGCTCGGTCCTGGTGAATGCCGGGGACTATCGGCACGCGCAGGTACCGATGGCGGAGCTGGGGATGCTGCTGGAGGCGAAGGCGGTGCACACCAGTCGCTCGGCGTACAACCACCTGCTGGCGTTGGCCCAAACCAACGGGGTGCCGCGATCGAGGGTGTCGGAGGTCATCGACCTGGTGGGTTTGCGTGAGGTGGCCCGTAAGCGCGCCGGTGGTTTCTCGCTGGGCATGGGGCAGCGGCTGGGCATCGCCTCCGCCCTGTTGGGCGATCCCCAGACGATCGTGCTCGACGAGCCGATCAACGGCCTCGACCCGGAGGGCATCCTCTGGGTGCGCAACCTGCTCAAAGGCCTCGCTGCCGAGGGACGAACCGTGTTCATCTCCTCGCATCTGATGAGTGAGATGGCATTGACAGCACATCACCTCATCGTCGTCGGCCGGGGCGAGCTGATCGCCGACGTGGATGTGGAGGAGTTCGTGGCGATGGCATCCACCAATGTGGTCGTGGTGCGCTCACCGCAGGCTGGCGAGCTGCGCGGTCTGCTGCTCGGACCGGATGTGACGATCACGAGCAAGGAAGCCGAGGTGCTGGAAGTTCGGGGCGTCAGCGTCGAAGCGATCGGCGATCTGGCCTTCGACCACCAGATCCGTCTGCACGGCCTGGAGCTGCAGCAAGCCTCACTCGAGGACGCGTTCATGGAAATGACTCGCGACTCGGTTGAATTCCACGCCCACACGACCAACGACAACCACACCGAGGCGCCCGCAAGGCTCGCCCAGACCGCGGGAGACCGACGATGACCAGCACACTCAGCCCGGCCCGGAGCGAAGTCAAGGTGGCACCCGGCTTTCCGGGAATGAAAGTCACCCAAGCCCGCGTCATCAACTCGGAGTTCACGAAGTTCCGGTCACTCCGATCGACCAACATCACCCTGCTCGTCAGCGTCGTCCTCACAATCGGGCTCGGCGCTCTCATCAGCGGACTGACTGCCTCGCACTGGGCGACAACATCCGCCGCGGACCGCGCCACCTTCAACGCCGTATTCACCAGCGTGCGGGGTGTGACCTTCTCGCAGCTCGCGGTCGGTGTCCTGGGCGTCCTGTTGATCAGCGGCGAGTACGCGACCGGCATGATCCGTGCGTCGTTGACGGCGGTACCGAAGCGGTTACCGGTGCTGTGGGCGAAACTCTTGGTGTTCACCGGCGTCGTCGGCGCGGTCTCGATCGCCTCCGCATTCGCAGCGTTCTTCCTCGGACAATCCCTGCTCTCGAGCAAGCACCTAGGCGTCTCGATCAGCAGTCCGGATGCGCTGCGGATGGTCGTCGGCGCCGGCGTCTACCTCGTTCTGGTCGGCATCATCGGCATGGCCCTCGGTGCCCTGCTCCGCAACACCGCCGCCGGAATCTCCAGCATGGTCGCCCTGTTGTTCGTGATCCCGCCGGTGCTGAGCCTGCTCCCGAAGAGCTGGTCGGACACGGTGGGGCCGTACCTGCCTTCCAACGCCGGCGAAGCTTTCTGGGGTCACACGACCGACAAGCATCTGTCTGCTCTGGCCGGCCTGCTGGTCCTGTGTGCGTGGACCGCCGCGGCCGTTGCGGCCGCCGCGATCCGGTTGAAGAAGCAAGACGCCTAAGCCCTCTGGCCGCGACGCGGGGCGCTCGCCGCGGGCGCCCCGCGTCCATCCACCGAAGGTTGCCGCGGCAGCGTCCGCCGAGCGTGAGCGAGAAAGGGGTCGAGATGAGCCTGATCAGCGCGATCGTGAACCCGATCCTCACCCTCAACGGCCTGCCGGCCTACGCGTTGGTGGCCGGCCTGGTCTTCGGCGAAGCTGCGTTGTTCGTCGGCTTCGTCCTACCCGGCGAGACCGCTGTCATCCTGGGCGGCGTGCTCGCCTACCGGCACTCGGTGTCCCTTCCCCTGATGGCCGCCGTCGTGGTGCTCGCCGCAATCGCCGGTGACAGCGCCGGCTACGAGGTCGGCCGCCACTACGGCACTCGCGTGCTCGCCGCGCGCATCTTCGCCCGCCACACCAAGGCACTGAACACAGCACAGACCAGCTTGCGACGTAACGGCGGCCGGGCCGTGTTCCTGTCCCGTTTCACCGCGTTCTTGCGGGCCGTCATGCCCGGCCTCGCCGGCACCGCCGGCCTTCCCTACCGCCGCTTCCTCGCGTTCAACGCCGCCGGCGGACTCATCTGGGGCATCGCGTACACCCTGCTCGGGTATCTCGCCGGCGCCAGCTACCAGAAGATCGAGAGCTACGCCAGCTACGCCGGATACACCTTCCTGGCAATCGTCGCCGCCGTCGTCGTGACCAGGGTCGTGACGCGCCGCCACAAGGCGAAAGAGCCGGCCGTAGCCGAAAGACCCTGACTGTGTGATCTGTACGAACGGGAGTGGTGCTCAGCTGCCGGGGGTGATGAGGCCGGACTCGTAGGCGAGCACGACCGCTTGGACGCGGTCCCGCAGGTCCAGCTTGGCCAGAATCCGTCCGACGTGAATTTTCACGGTGCCTTCGGACACGTGGAGTTCGGTGGCGATTTCGCGATTGGACCGTCCGGCGGCAAGAAGGCCGAATACGGACCGTTCTCGGTCGGTCAGCTCGTCGAGCACGTCCTCGCGTGGGCTTCGCTGGTTCGGGTCGGGCATCAGAGGCACGAACTGATCGATGAGGCGACGGGTCGCGGTCGGCGCCAGGACCGCTTCGCCTCCGGCTACTGTCCGGATCGCCGCGAGCAACTCCGCCGGGGGTGCGTCCTTCAGCAGGAACCCGCTCGCCCCAGCCTGCAGGCCGGCGAACACGTACTGGTCCAGGTCAAAGGTGGTCAGGATGAGGACCTTGGTGGCCGACCCCCCGGCGACGATGGCGCCGGTCGCCTGGATTCCGTCCATGCTCGGCATCCGGACGTCCATCAGCACGACGTCGGGGTGAAGGGCGCCGGCCATACCCACCCCGGTGGCGCCGTCCCCGGCCTCACCGACCACCTCGATGTCCGGTTCCGCATCCAGGATCAGCCGAAACCCCATCCGCAACAGGGATTGGTCGTCGACCAGCAGCACCCGGATCACGTCAAGTCGCTCTCGTCGAGGCGCAGCCGCGCGGAGACATGCCATCCCCCCGCGCGACCGGGACCCGAGTGCACATCACCGCCGTAGGCATGGACGCGCTCCTGCATTCCGCTGAGGCCGCGTCCGACACCTACCGGAGCCGACGCCGATGCGCCCGCACCGTCATCGTCGACATCGACCCGCAGTTCCCCCGGCAGGTAGCGCAACCGGACCGAAGCGCGCGCCTCCGGGCCGCCGTGTTTGAGCGTATTGGTCAGTGCTTCCTGCACGAGCCGGTACACCGTCAGCTGGATACCGGCCGGCACGGCAGCGGCAGCGCCGTGCACCTCGAGTGAGGTCGGCAGTCCGGCCGCACGTATCCGTTCGAGCAGCACGTCGAGCTCGGCAAGATCGGGGACCGGTTGGAGGGCGTCTTGCGGATCTTCCGAACCGCTCTGCTTCAAGACACCGAGCAGGCGGCGAGTGTCGACCAGAGCTCTGCGTCCGGTAGCGGACACGCTGCGCATCACTTCGATCCCGCGCTCGGGCGCCGTAGCGGTGGCCGCGATCGCACCTTCGCTCAGAGCGACCATCACGGTGAGATGGTGCGCGACGATGTCGTGCATCTCGCGGGCGATCCGGTCGCGTTCAGCCGCCGCGGCGAGCGCACCCTGCTGATCGCGTTCGTACTCCAGGCGCAGCGCGCGTTCCTGCAATTCGGCAAGGTAGGCACGCCGAGTCGCTGCGTACAGACCCAATCCGAGCGCGGCGGCGACGAAGCCGGACACGAGGATCGAGTCATACCACCAACCGGTGCCGCCCTCCTTGATCGTCGCCGCGATGATGACGACTTCGAGCACCGCCGCCGCCACGAGAGCCTCCCGACGGCTCCGGATGAGTGCAACCGTGTAGAGGGCGATCAACACAGCGAGCCCGGCGATGACGTGCTTGTTCCACAATCCCGCCGCGGCCGCGGCGAGCAGAACCCAAGCGAAGACAGGCAACGGGTAGATCCGCCGCACGATCAACGGTGCCGCCACGGCAATCAGTACCGGGATGGCCACCGCCGGAGGGCGATAGTGGCCGTGGAGGAGGTTGGGTAGCGATCCGGCGAGAGCCAGCACCACCACGGCGACGTCGACCACCCAGCGCACCGTTGTGCGATCCACTGGAGGGTCGGTCCGCATCAGGTAACGCATGGTGAACATTGTGCCTGGACAGATCGCGCACGAGTGCGGTCACCCGCGGCCCTCACTCACGCGATCTTGTGCAGACGCGCCGCAGTACCGCCGCGCGTCTGCACAAGATCCACCTGAGGTTGGCGGGCACGCACAGACATGCAGCCGTCACATGAGCGACTCCGGGCCGCAATGTAATCTGATTACGTTTTCGGAATGGAAGCGACCGAGGCGGTCCGCCGGATGACGCCCGGACGGACGGGTGAGCTGTCGTACCTGCATTGGCACGGCGACGTGAGCACGCCACCCGTCGTCCTTCTCCAGCCGGTGAACACGGCTGCGGCGGTCTGGGACCAGGTCGCGCCGCTGCTGGGAGGCCGGGCGTCATACGCCATCGACTACCGCGGGCACGGCCAGTCCACGGCAACCGGCCCGTACCTGCCGTCCGACTACGCCGACGATGCGATCGCGATGATGGACGCCGCCGGGATCGGCGTCGCGCACCTCGTTGGCGGTTCCATCGGCGGTGCCGTGTCCGTCGAGATGGCGATGCGATGTCGCGGTCGGATCGCCAGCATCTCGCTGTTCGGAGCAGCGGTTCACCTCGGCTACTCGACTGACATCGTTGACACGATGCTGGCCGGCATACGCGCACACGGCGTCGAGCAATGGTTCGCGATGCACGCCCACGAGATTGTCGGATCGGCCTCTGTCGACGGCGTTCCCGCGCGTCTCGCGGAGTTGGCGGGCGGCCGCCCGCTCGAGAAAGTTGCCTAGATAATAGTGGGCACGTTCCAGCTCGCGGATTCCAGGCCGGCGGCGGATCAACTGCGCGCGAATGCCCCACCGGCCCTCGTTGCGACAGGAACAGAGGACCCGACATGCCCACCGCACATGGCGCGTGAACTTGGCGAGTACCTGAACACCGAGGCTGTGCTGATGGATGGAATCGGCCACCTCCCGATGATCGAGGCGCCGACTTCGACCGCTCGCATGATCAACAAGCTGCTCGCCAGCATCGCCGGCTGACGGTGCACAAGCATGACCGGAACGTTACGGCTACAACATCTGCAGGAAATGTAATCCGATTACGTTTTGCAATGTCGGCGTAAGCCGGCGCTTTCCGAGACCTCGCAGGAGACATGCGGTGGAGACGAACGACCAGGATCGCGAAGAGATCCTCACGATTCACAGGAATTGGTGGGTCGCGAACTATCAGTGGGACATTCCGCTCATGCGCGAGTGTTTTCCGAGCAAGTACTCCTTCCTCAATTTCAATCTCAGCGGCGATCCGTACTTCGGTCGCGAGGAACTGACAGCGTTCTGGGAGTGGTTCAAGGACACGCCCCGCCCGACGCCGGCGGTCATGCACATATGGCGTCTGACGGTTATCGGGGATGTGGCCTGGCTGTTGTGCGAGGGAAACTTCGATACCGTTGCTGAACCTGATCAATACCTGCGCAGCACCGAGATCTACCAGCGTGACGACGGTGACGGCAATCCTGTGTGGAAAATGTGGCATTTCCACTGCTCGCAGATGGCGCCGCACGACAAGGTCCGCCAGCCGTTCGGGGACACATACGAGTCTCGCGGCGTCGGCTACCTGCCTTACGGCAAGAGCTTCTCGGTAACGGCTGACCAATAGACCGGCCGGCAAGTATCCGACGTTTTTTACAGCACTGACATTCGGTGACATCGACCGGCAATGTAATTCGATTACGCTGGCCGACACCAACCGAGAAATCGCTCAATACGCCAGGCCACGCCGCCGGTGATCCACGCACGTTAGCCCCACAAATCCCCCGGCTCATCCGGCATGCGCGAATGCTGCCTCGTCTTGCCCGAAAGGAATCTTGATGTCCACGATCGAGAGTGACCGCTCCGCGATTCTCAAGCTACACAAGGACTGGTGGGAGGCGAACTGCGGACTGGACATTCCCTTGATGCAGACGGTATTTCCGGCCAACGACGCGTACCTGATGTTCAACCTCAACGGACATCCGTACTTCGGGATCGACGAGAAGACGACGCTGTGGGAGTACTACAGCACGCGGATCAATGTCGGGATGTCAGAGGTGTACATCATGCGCCTCGACATCGGGGCGGATATGGCCTACCTGTGCGCGGAGGCCCTGTTTCCCAGGACGCAGAATTCCGTCGCCGAGGACGGCACGCCCTTGACCATCGGCGCGACCGAGTCGGCCTTCGGTGACGTCACCCGGGTACGTGCGACGGAGGTCTACAAGCGTGATGACGGGTCCGGCGAGCCGCGGTGGACGATGTGGCACTTCCACTGCTCCCCGCTCCCGCCCGGTGACGAAGTGCGTCCGAGCACGACCGACACCGCCGACGAGCGTGGGCTCGGGTTCGTGCCCGGACACGAGACGATCAGCGTGGTTGGGAAATGAGGAGGCAGACGCTCGAGCGTGAAGCAGGTCCGATCGCAGTCACCTACCTCGGCGACCAGGATTCGGAGAAACTGCCCATCCTGTTCATCCATCCGATCAACCTGCGCGGGTCGGCATGGGACAGCGTCGTGCCGGCGTTCACCGACCGGCTGTTGGTCGTCCCCGACATGCGCGGATTCGGGGACTCGCCGCCCAGCGCTGAATACAGCCTGCAGCTGTGGGCGCAGGACTGCATCGACGCGGTGGACGCGGCCGGAGTCAAGCAGTTCCACGCGATCGGCGGCTCGCTGGGCGGACCCATCGCGACCTACCTCGCGAGCGTCTTCCCCGACCGGGTGGCATCGGTGATGGCCATAGGCAGCCAGCTCTACTCGGCGAATCCAGACAACGCCACCGTGCTGTCCACGCTCGAGGATCACTCGGTACCCGAGATGTTCTCGATCGTCATCCCGCGCTACTCGCTGGGTCCGTACGCGTCCGCCGAGGTAGTGGCGAAGACGCTCGTCACCTGCAACCCCAACGGACCCGACGATGTCCGGAAGGTGTGGCGCGCCGCGGGCGCGGCGGATGTGCGGACCCACGCGGCAGCGGTCACATGTCCCGCGACGGTGGTCACCGGCGAGTTCGACCTGACCTGCCTGCCCGAAGCCGGCGCCGCGATGGCCCAAGCGCTCCGTGGGCCGCAGATCATCCTTCCAGGCATCGGACACCTGCCCATGCTCGAAGATCCCGGCGCGCTGATCCCATTGATCACCGAGCACCTCGCGCGAGCGGAGGCCGGGATCGGATGACGTTCTCGATCGTCGCGCGCGACGCGCAGACCGGCGAGCTGGGTGTGGCGAGCCAATCGCACTACTTTGCTCTCGGACGTGTGGTCACCTTCGCCCAGTCCGGCGTAGGCGCAGTGGCGACGCAGTCGTTCGTGGAGCCTGCCTACGGACCGGACGGCCTCACCCTCATGGCCGCGGGCAAGAGCGCCGAGCAGTCACTACGCTTTCTGCTGGCCGGCGACGACGACCGCGAGCTGCGCCAGGTCGCGATGGTGGACGCCGCCGGCAGTGCGGCTGGCTTCACGGGCGGCCGGTGCGTCCCGTCGCGGGGCGAGGCGTTCGGCAAGGACGTGATCGTCCTCGGGAACATGCTGACCAACGACGACGTCGTTCCGGCGATGCTGGCCGCCTACGAGGCGACGCCGGGCCGATTGTCGGATCGCATTCTCGCCGCCATGGACGCGGCTGAGGCCGCGGGCGGCGACGCGCGCGGGCGGATGTCGGCGTCCTTAGTGATTGTCAGCGGCGAACGCGGGCCCCGGCCATGGAGCAACCGGTTGCTCGACGTGCGGGTCGACGACAGTGAGCATCCGTTGGTCGAGCTGCGGCGGCTCACCCGGCTCAGCGACGCGCACACGATCTTCGGCAACTCAGTGTTCACCCCGGGCCTTCTGTCGAGCACCTCCCCGACGTCGGGGGCGGAACTCGACGCCGCGCTCGCCGCGCTCGACAGCGCCCAGCGTGTCATCGGGGACGACCCCGAGCCCCAGCTGTGGAAAGGCGTGCTCCTGGTCCGTGCCGGTGACACCGAGCAGGGCGCGAAGGTCATCACCGACGTCGTCGAAACCCGTCCCCAGTACCGCGCGTTCGTCGATGGTCTGCACGCGGTGGGCATCCTGCCGGCGAGCGCGGCGGAGTTGATCGGCGATGCCTGAGCTGCACGGACCCCGGCGCGAGATCGTCGGTCTCGTCACCCGCCCTTCGCAGGAGGCGCTGACCGCACTGGCCGCACCGGACGCGCGTCTGTGCCTGGACATGCGCCTGTCGTCGCTGTCCGACGGATCGACGGAGCTGCTCGGCGTACTCGGATCGTTGGACGTAGCGCAACGCGCGGGCCTCACCGCCCTGGGCCACGCCGACCGCACCGTGCTCATCGCGCCGGCCCGGCACGACCGTCCCGCCACCCGCACGCTGTTCGTCTTCTCCCACCCGGCGGCGGGACGGGTGACCGAGATCGTCACGTACACCGACGAGGACGCCGCCGAAGCCCTGGTCAGCACGACGCAGCCGACGGCG
>JAODNL010000065.1 GCA_025465405.1 Pseudonocardiales bacterium
CCGGTGAGCCCCAGCGACTCGGCGCTCTCGCCGTCCACGAACTGGAGCGGGAGCACGCCCATGCCGATCAGGTTCGACCGGTGGATGCGCTCGTAGGACTCGGCGATCACCGCGCGCACGCCGAGCAACGCTGTGCCCTTGGCGGCCCAGTCGCGCGAAGAGCCGGAGCCGTATTCCTTGCCGGCCAGGATCACCAGCGGCGTGCCGGCGTGGGCGTAGTTGACGGAGGCGTCGTAGATCGTGCTGACGGGTCCGCCCGGCTGGGTGAAATCGCGTGTGAACCCGCCCTCGGTGCCCGGAGCCAGCTGATTGCGCAGCCGGATGTTCGCGAACGTGCCGCGGATCATCACCTCGTGGTTGCCGCGTCGTGAGCCGTAGGAATTGAAATCCTTCCGGTCCACGCCGTGCTCGGACAGGTTCGTGCCGGCGGGGGAGTCGACCTTGATCGAGCCGGCGGGGCTGATGTGATCAGTGGTCACCGAGTCCCCGAGCTTGGCGAGCACGCGCGCCGCAGCGATGTCGGTGACGGCCTCGGGCTCGCGCTGCATTCCCTCGAAGTACGGAGGCTTGCGAACGTAGGTAGATCCAGGGTCCCAGTCGAACGTGCTGCCCTCGGGCGTCGGCAGTTCCTGCCAACGCTCGTCCCCGGCGAACACGTCGGCGTAGTCCTTGCTGAACATCTCGCTGGCGATGGCGGAGTCGATCGTCGTCTGGATCTCCTGCGGGGAGGGCCAGATGTCGTGCAGGTACACGGGGTTGCCGTCGCCGTCGGTGCCCAGTGGGTCGTTGATCAGGTCGACGTCCATCGAGCCGGCAAGTGCATAGGCGACGACGAGCGGTGGTGAAGCCAGGTAGTTCATCTTCACGTCCGGGTTGATCCGGCCCTCGAAGTTCCGGTTACCCGACAGCACGGCGGTCACCGCGAGGTCGCCCTCATTCACCGCGGCACTGACCTCTTCGATGATCGGTCCGGAGTTGCCGATGCAGGTCGTGCAGCCGTAGCCGACGAGGTTGAAGCCGAGTTTCTCAAGATACGGAGTCAGCCCCGAACGGTCGTAGTAGTCGGTAACGACCTTCGAGCCCGGCGCGAGCGAGGTCTTCACCCATGGCTTGCGTGTCAGGCCTTTCTCGACGGCCTTCTTTGCCAGCAGCGCGGCACCGATCATCACCGACGGGTTGGACGTGTTCGTGCAGGACGTGATCGCCGCGATGACAACGGCGCCGTGGTCGACGACGCCCTTTCCGCCGTCGGCGAAGGTCACCTGCTGCGGATTCGACGTCCGTCCCTGTGCGCCGTTGGCGGCCGATGGCACCGTCGCGCGCTCGCTGAAGCTAGGCACGTCCGAGGCTGGGAAGGACTCGTCCTCGGCCTCGTCGTGGGCGTCCTGAACCGAGGATGTGTAGGCACCGAGGGCATCGCGGAACATCGGCTTGGCCGACTTCAGCGCAACGCGATCCTGCGGGCGCTTGGGGCCGGCGAGGGACGGTTCGACCGTCGAGAGGTCGAGCTCGAGCGTCTCCGAGAACACCGGCTCCGTGGCCGGGTCGTGCCACAGCCCGTTGGTCTTGGCGTAGGCCTCGACCAGCGCGATCTGGTCGTCCTTGCGGCCGGTGAAGCGCAGGTAGCGCAGGGTCTCGTCGTCGATCGGGAAGATCGCGCATGTCGAGCCGTACTCGGGGCTCATGTTGCCGATCGTCGCCCGGTTGGCCAGCGGTACGGCCGAGACGCCGGTGCCGTAGAACTCGACGAACTTGCCGACGACGCCGTGCTTGCGCAGAATCTCGGTGATCGTGAGTACGAGGTCGGTCGCCGTCGAGCCGTCCGGCAGTTCACCGGTGAGCTTGAATCCGACGACGCGCGGTATCAGCATGCTGACCGGTTGCCCGAGCATCGCGGCCTCGGCCTCGATACCGCCGACACCCCAGCCAAGCACACCGAGGCCGTTGACCATCGTGGTGTGTGAGTCGGTGCCGACCAGCGTGTCGGGGTAGGCAAGTCCGTCCCGGCTGAAGATCACGCGAGCCAGGTACTCGATGTTGACCTGGTGCACGATGCCGGTTCCGGGTGGGACGACCTTGAACTCGTCGAACGCGGTCTGTCCCCAGCGCAGGAACTGGTAACGCTCCCGGTTGCGCTGGTACTCGAGCTCGACGTTGCGCTGGAACGAGTCCGGCGCGCCGAACAGATCGGCTATGACGGAATGGTCGATGACCAGCTCCGCGGGTGCGAGCGGGTTGATCTTCGTGGCGTCGCCGCCCAAGTCGACGACGGCCTCACGCATCGTGGCGAGGTCGACGACGGCCGGGACGCCGGTGAAGTCCTGCATGACGACGCGCGCCGGCGAGAACTGGATCTCGGTGTCCGGCTCGGCGTCCGGTTTCCAGCCGGCCAATGCTTCGATCTGCGACCGGGTGACGTTCTTGCCGTCCTCGGTGCGCAGCAGGTTCTCGAGCAGCACCTTGAGGCTGAACGGAAGATGGGCGGCACCCTCGACCGCGTCGAGCCGGAAGTAGTCGTAGCTGGACGCGCCGACGCTCAGCCGGGCGCGTGATCCGAAGCTGTTCTTGCTCTCTGCCGGCACGGTTGGCTCCTTCGCGATCAAATTGTCTTGACGTCAAGATACCACTGGGCATTTCGGACAGTGCGCTGGCCCGAGTCGCCCGATCTGCAACCAATGGTGCGATTGTTTCTGGTGAGGCTGCTGGCGTATATGGGACAGGAATGGCACTCTGTTGTGCAGCGTGATTCCGTGGGGCCCCAGAAAGAGAGCCGTTGCCGTGCCTGTGAGCCGACATCTCAGGCCTGCGTGCCGTCCGCGCGCGGTTGCCGCCCTTGCCGTCCTCATCAGCGTCGCCGCGCTGCTCGTGGCGCCCGGCGGGGCCGTGGCCAAGCCGCCGCCGAACCCGTCGAACGGGCAGCTTAGCGCCGCGCAGCGGCAGAAGAACGCCTTGGCAACCGAGGTCGGCCAGCTCAGCGGCCAGGTCGCGCAGATGCAGAGCCGGTTGCTGCAGCTGAAGGTCCAGCAGGACCTAGCCGAGCAGAAGCTGGCGTATGCGCTCTCGAAACTCACCGAGGCGAAGACCGCTGCCGACAAAGCGCAATCGAATCTCGAGGCCGCTCGGCGCGAGGTGGTCAAGGCACAGCAGGACTTCGTCGGATACGTGCAGGCCAGCTACATGAGCGGTGACGTGAGCGGCACGACCGGCACGCTGCTCACGGCGAACGATCCGAACGTGCTGCTGGAGCAAGGCACGTTGCAGAATTACCAGGCCAATCACCAGCTCAACGCCATCGGCAACATGCAGCGGGCAAGCGTCGCATTGTCGAATGCGGATGCCGCCGCGCGCCAGGCTGTGAAGCTGCGAACCGACGCGAAGAACGCCGCCGACGCGGCGAAGCAGCAGGCCATCGCGGCGCTTACCTCGGCCCGCGAACAGCAGCGGCAGTTGCAGGCCACGCTGGCGGTCAACCAGCACCAGCTGGCGGCGGCGCAGGAGAAGCTCGCCACGCTGAACAACCAGCGCAACGTATACCTCGCCTTCGTGGCGGAGCAGGCACGGATCGCTCATGAACGCTGGCTGGCGGAGCAGCGCCGGAAAGCCGAAGCCGCGGCCGCCGCGGCCGCTCGTGCTCGCCAGATCGCCAATGCAGGCAGTGGAGGTGGAGGTGGCGGTGGCGGAGGCGTCTTCAGCCCCGCGCCGCCACCCTCGGGCGGAAGCTGGTCGGGCCCACGTGGCCAGACCGCTGCGAGCCGAGCCCTGCAGTGGCTGGGAGCGACCTACATCTGGGCGGGCGGGAACGCGTCGGGGCCTACCGACGGTGGCTGCTCCGACCCGATCGCGCCGTGCGGAACCGTCGGTTTCGACTGCTCCGGACTGGTCCTCTACGCGTGGGGTCCCTACCTCGGCATGTCACACCTCGCGTCGGCTCAGTTCACCGAAGCGGGTTCCTACCACCCGCCCGCAGGGGCCTTCCAGCCCGGGGATCTGCTGTTCTGGAGCGGGGACGGCACGATCGGCGGCATCCATCACGTCGCGATCTACATCGGCGGTGGAAACGTCGTCCAGGCACCGCAGAGTGGCGACATCGTCCGGATCACGCCGTGGGATCAGGTCGAATCCGACTACTTCGGAGCCACCCGTCCGCTGACCTGATCCCGGGTAGCGTGAGGGCGTGACCTCCTCGCCCCGCACTGGTGCGCACGTCGAGACTCCTGCGCCCGTCGCGGGGGTGCTGCTCGACGCGTTCGGGCGGACGGCGACCGATCTGCGAATCTCGTTGACCGATCGGTGCTCGCTGCGCT
>JAODNL010000090.1 GCA_025465405.1 Pseudonocardiales bacterium
TACGACGAGGGCCACCTGTCGGACTACATCGCCCGCGCGACCGAGATCACGCCCGACCATCCCGTGCTCGTCGACCGGTTCCTCGACGACGCGGTAGAGATCGACGTCGACGCGCTGTACGACGGCACCGAGCTGTATCTCGGCGGCGTGATGGAACACATCGAGGAAGCCGGGATCCACTCCGGCGACTCGGCCTGCGCGCTGCCACCGATCACGCTCGGTGCCGGTGACATCGCGACCGTCCGCGCGTCCACGCTGGCCCTCGCGCGCGGCGTCGGTGTTCGCGGGCTGATGAACGTGCAGTACGCGCTGGCCGGCGACATCCTCTACGTGCTGGAAGCCAACCCGCGAGCCAGCCGGACCGTCCCGTTCGTGTCTAAGGCGACCGCGGTGCCGCTGGCCAAGGCCGCGGCGCGTATCGCGCTCGGCGCGACGATCGCCGAGCTGCGGGCCGAGGGGCTGCTGCCCAGGACCGGCGACGGCGGTGACCTGCCTGACGACGCGCCGATCGCGGTGAAGGAGGCGGTGCTGCCGTTCCACCGCTTCCGCAGTGCCGACGGCGCCCACGTCGACTCGCTGCTCGGGCCGGAGATGAAGTCGACCGGCGAGGTCATGGGCTTCGACGCCACGTTCGGCACGGCGTTCGCGAAGAGCCAGGCCGCCGCCTACGGTTCGCTGCCGGTCGAGGGCACGGTCTTCGTCAGCATCGCCAACCGGGACAAGCGCGCCGCGATCTTCCCCGTCAAGCGGTTGTCCGACCTCGGCTTCCGAATCCTCGCCACCGTCGGCACGGCACAGGTGTTGCGGCGTAACGGGGTGAACGCCGAGGTCGTCGGGAAGTTCAGTGACGGGCCGGGCAACATCGTCGAGCGGATCCTCGCCGGCGAGGTCGACCTGGTGCTCAACACGCCGTGGGGCAATTCCGGGCCCCGCGTCGACGGGTACGAAATCCGCACCGCCGCCGTGGCCACCGGCATCCCGTGCCTGACGACCGTGCAGGCGGCCGCCGCCGCGGTGCAGGGCATCGAGGAGCTGATCCGCGGCGAGGTCGGTGTGCGCTCATTGCAGGACCTGCACGCCCAGCTCGCGTCCTGGCGCAGCGGAGAGGCGACCACCCGATGACGGCGGACACGGTCGTGAGCAAGCCGGTCCAAGAGACCGCGGAGATCTTCAGCGTGCAGAAGATCGGCGAGTACGTTCAATTCACCGTTGTCGCACCGGGCATCGCCGCGGGATTCCAGCCCGGCCACTTCGTCGCGGTGGCCGTCGGCGGAGACAACACTTCGATGCTGCTACGGCGGGCATTCGCGCTGTACGGTGCGACGCCGACGGGCCAGTTCGCCGGCACGATCCAGTTCGTCGTCGCCGAGCACGGGCCGGGCACGAGATGGCTGACCCAGCGCTCGGTCGGCGAGACGCTGGACGTCGTCGGCCCCCTCGGCACGAGTTTCCCGCTGCCGTCCGGGCCGTCCCCCGCGGTTCTCGTCGGCGGCGGTTACGGCAGCGCGCCACTCATCCCGCTGGCCCGGGAGCTCGTCGCGGCGGGCTCGCCGGTCGAGATCCTGCTCGGCGCCGCGACCGGATCGCGGCTGTTCGGGGAGCTGGTCGCGAAGCGCACGGTCGGCGCCGTCACCGTCACGACCGATGACGGGTCCGCGGGCGTGCGGGGACGGGTCGCCGACGTACTTCCCGACGCGATCGAGCGGATCGGTGCGGAGGTCGTCTACGCCTGCGGGCCGATGCCGATGCTGCGCGCGGTGAGCGAAGTGGCCCGGGCGCACGCGATCCAGGCCCAGGTCGCCGTGGAGGAGGCGATGGCCTGTGGCATCGGCGTGTGCATGACCTGCGTGCTGCCGGTGCGTGGCGACGACGGCCGCTCGAGGTTCGTGCGCTCGTGCGTGGACGGCCCGGTGTTCGCCGCCGACCGGGTGCGCTGGGAGGACGTCGGGACGCTGCCCGCGGACGTCATGGGCGCTGACGCGATGGGAGGGCACTAGAAACATGGATGGCGTTAGGCCCATGGTGGACATGACCACCCAGCTCGCCACGCTCACCCTGCCGAACCCCGTGCTGACCGCATCCGGCTGCGCGGCCGCCGGCCGTGAGCTGCACCAGTTCTTCGACGTCGCCGCGCTCGGGGCCGTCGTCACCAAGTCGATCATGATGCGACCGCGGTCCGGGCGCGCGACGCCACGGATGGCCGAGACACCGAGCGGCATGCTCAACTCGATCGGCCTCCAGGGCCCCGGCATCGACGCGTTCATCGACACCGACCTGGCTTGGCTGGCCGAGCACGGCGCCCGCACGGTCGTCTCGATCGCCGGTGGCCATACCGACGAGTACGTGGAGCTCGCCCGCCGGCTGAACGGGCATCCAGCCGTGTCGATGCTCGAGGTGAACATCTCCTGCCCGAACGTCGAGAGTCGCGGACAGGTGTTCGCGTGTGACGCGATCGCGTCCTCCCGCGTGATCGGGGCAGTACGGCGCGCCGCGGATCCGTCGCTGCCGGTGTTTGCCAAGCTTTCGCCGGACGTCACCGACATCACGTTGATCGCGCGAGCATGTGCTGACGCCGGCGCCGACGGCTTCTCGCTCATCAACACGTTGCTCGGCATGGTGATCGACACCGACACGATGGCGCCCGCGCTCGGCGGCGGCACCGGCGGCCTGTCGGGGCCGGCGATCCGCCCGGTCGCGGTGCGCTGCGTGTGGCAGGTCAGACGAGCCCTCCCGCACCTGCCGATCCTCGGTATGGGCGGCATCCGCTCCGGCCTCGACGCGCTGCAGTTCGTGCTCGCCGGAGCGTCGGCGGTGTCGGTCGGAACCGCGGTCTTCGGCGATCCGTCCGCCCCCGTACGCGTCCTGGCCGAGCTCGAGCAGGCTCTGGACGATCGTGGCTTCGCCGCGCTGGCCGACGCGGTCGGGTACGCGCACCGCAGGCCGGCCGACCGACTCGTGCCCGAGGCCGCCGAGGTCGCCGCCGGATGAGCTTCGGAGCCCGCCTCGACGCGGCACTCACCTCGCGCGGCTCGCTATGCGTCGGCATCGA
Source organism: Pseudonocardiales bacterium (assembly GCA_025465405.1). Taxonomy (GTDB): domain Bacteria; phylum Actinomycetota; class Actinomycetes; order Mycobacteriales; family Jatrophihabitantaceae; genus RYN-117. The sequence continues at coordinate 3,050 of JAODNL010000090.1, forward strand.
TCCGCACCCGGCCCTGCTCGACGCCTGGGGTCTGACCGACGACTGCGACGGCCTCAGCCGATTCGCCGACACCTGCGTCGCCGCCTTCGCCGAGACGGCGGCCGTGGTCAAGCCGCAGTCGGCCTTCTTCGAGACCTACGGCTCGGGCGGCATCGCGGTCCTGGAAAGGACCATCTCGGCGTGCCGCGCCGCGGGTGCGCTGGTCTGTCTCGACGTGAAGCGCGGGGACATCGGCACCACGATGGCCGGGTATGCGCGGGCCTACCTCGACCCGTCCTCGCCCCTCGCGTCAGACGCGATGACTGTCTCGCCATTCCTCGGCGTCGGCTCGCTGCAGCCCGCGTTCGATGCGGCCGAGCGGTTCGGCGCGGGCGTGTTCGTGCTCGCGCTGACGTCGAACCCGGAGGGCGCGCAGGTGCAGCGGGCGCGCACCGCCGACGGCCGGACGGTCGCGCAGGTCGTGTTGGACGAGCTGGCAGACCGCAATGCCGGTGTGCTGCCTCTCGGCTCGCTCGGTGTCGTCGTCGGCGCGACGGTCGAGGGTGCCGACGTCGATCTCGACAAGCTGAACGGACCGCTCCTGGCGCCGGGGATCGGCGCCCAGGGCGGGACGGCCGCGGACATCCGGCGCATCTTCGGTGCCGCGCAGCGCAACGTGCTGCCCAGCGTGTCCCGTGAGGTGCTTCGGCACGGACCCGACGTCGGCGCGCTGCGCGCCGCTGTTGCCGAGCAAGTCGGCCAATTCGCCTTCCTGCGCGCCTGAACCCGCTGCCCACCGACCGCCGCCAGCCCGGGCCCGCCGCCGGCGCGCCCGCGCCCGCCGGCCGACTTTCAGCGGAGGGGCCGGAACACCGCCCAGCGGCAGCACGGGACTACCGGAC
>JAODNL010000101.1 GCA_025465405.1 Pseudonocardiales bacterium
ATCGGGCGTCGACGTCCCCGCCTCCAGTTCAGTGCTCAATCACCCTCCATGTCCACCGTGGTCCCCGCTACCGCTGCTCGTCGTCGAACCGCTGCTCGTCGGCGAGCCGCCTCTGTCGTCACCGCCGCTGCTCGTCGACGTGTCACTACCTGTGCCACGGTGGTTATCGTCGCCGGGTTCAGATGAGCTACTCGCCGTCGGTGTCGCGTCATCCGCGTCGTTGTCGTCGGGCGCCTCCGTCGGCGTAGCCGTTGACGTGGCGTCACGGTCGTCGCCGGGCTCCGGCGTCCGCGTGGACGTTGCCGAGCCGCCGTTGTCGTCACCGGGCTCGGGCTTGTGCGTCGGCGAAGTCGGCGGGGTCGATGACGCCGTGGCGTCGGTGACGCCGACCAGCTTGCCGTGGTCGTCGAACTGCGCCACCTGTGCCTGCGAGGGCACGCGGACCGGCACGCGGTGGCTGAAGGACGGATTGCCGGCCAGGCCCGCAACTGCGGGCGCCGCGGCAACGCACGCGGCGGCGGCGGCAGCTGAGATGATCACTAAGCGCTTCACTGAATGCTCCTCCAGATCGGGGTGGACGCCTACAGTTCTCCCGCACTCCGGGGATCAGCCGCCATCAGACGTCAGTACTAGTACCACGCCCGCTGGGCGACGACCCCCACGGGCACCCTGGCGACCACACGCGTCGGGTCGACGACGCGATAAGCCAGCTCGCAGCCTCAATCGCGGACTACGACGGGGGGCGAGTACGACAAGCGAGTTGGGTAAATCACTAGAACACCATGGACATTGTGTGGGTCGATTCTCCGTCGAGATCGTGTACCTCAAGGTGATGTGATCGAGGATCTCAGGCTCGTCATCGTCCATTGCCGGGCCGGGAAGGCGGGCTTCTCGATTTCCTGAACCGCCTGGACGCGGTTATCTCTGCGGGACCTGTTCGGCTATCTCACCGGACCTGTTCGGCTATCTCTACCGGGCCTGTTCGGCTATCGCTACGGGACCTGTTCGGCCCGGAATTTGTCTCTCAATTACTCAGGAATTACAATCGGAGTTTCCGGCGGAATACCCGCCCGATGAACACTGAGATGACAGGGTGGAACAGCTCGATGACGAAAGAGACGATCGTGCGGCTGGTCGATGACCTGGACCGCTCCGAAGCGCACCGGACCGTTCGCTTCAGCTGGGACGGAACGGCCTACGAAATCGACCTGAGTGACGCGAACGCCGCGGCATTCGCGGCAGCGGTGAACCCGTATGTGAAGGCGGCCCGTCGCGCCGGCAGGACCGCCCGCGTCGCCACGCCGCGGTCGGCGAGTGCGAAGCTCGACCTCGGCGCCGTCCGTGCCTGGGCAAGCCAGAACGGTCATCGGGTTGCCGACCGTGGCCGGATCGCAAAGCCGATCATCGAGGCCTTCCACGCCGCCCAGAACGCTGTTGGTGACGTCACGGGAACCAGCGCGCCGGCGTTGCGCGCGACACCGACGAAGCGTGCGGCGAGAAAGAGCCCGGCCCGCAAGGCGACCGCCACCACGCGTACCCGGTCCGCAGCCAAGAAGGCCCCCGCGCGTAAGGCGACGGCCCGCAGAGGGCGTGCCAGCGCGCGCGCCTGACATCTGCCGTGCTTTCCCCGCTGGTGACCGGTATCCGCGCTCAAATCGGTTACCAGCGGGGAAAGGCGAGCGAGTCGTTAGAAGTTGATTACCTCGAAGCCGACGGCGAACGTGCAGTTCAAGCGGGTGCCGGTGGCGCGAGCGAACGACTCGAGGAACTCGCGCGGATCGGACATGGCCTGATCGCCGAGACCGGTCAGGTACTCGGAGTGCGCCTGCAACGACGCGACGCCGGCGTCGAAATGCTCAGTGACGTCGACGCCGTGGGTAATGTGCATCCCGCCCGCCGAGAGCACCTGCTTCACCGGCCAGGGCGGCACGCCCTCGTCCAACAACTCGCGGAAAACCCACCGGTTCCCGGCGTCGCGCACGCCGTCCAGGACGGCACGTCCGAGCGCGATGTGATCGGCCTGGTTGGGAAATCCGGGAGCCCACGAGTCGTGATAATTGCCTGTGATCACGACATCCGGCCGATACCTGCGTACGGCTCGCGCGATGTCGCGCCGCAGCGGCAGCCCGTACTCAAGCATTCCGTCGGGATAGCCGAGGAACTCGACCACGTCGACGCCCACGATCGCCGCCGAGTCCCGCTCCTCCCGCTCGCGCAGCGGGCCGGCCTGCTCGGGCGCGACGGCGTCGATGCCGGCCTCACCGCTCGTGGCCAGGCAGTACACGATCCGCTTGCCTTGCGACGTCCACCGCGCGACGGCAGCAGCCGTGCCGTACTCCAGATCGTCGGGATGCGCGACGATCGCGAGCGCACTCGTCCATGACTCGTCGACGGGCTCGAGCGGCGTGGTCATCAGAGCGCTCCCTCGTTCTCAGCCAGGTGACGAGCCAGTGCGCGCATAGCTTTGCCGCGATGGCTGATCGCATCCTTCTTCGCCGGGTCCAATTCGCCGTTGGTGAGCTCGAAGCCGTCCGCGACGAAGATCGGGTCATAGCCGAATCCGTTGTGGCCGCGCGGTTCCCGGACGAGACGGCCCCGCATGCTCGCCTCGACGACGATCTCGCCGTCAGCGCCGACAAGCGCGGCGGCGCACACGAACGCCGCCCCCAGCCGATCGTCGGGCGTATCGGAGAGCTGAGCGAGGACCAGGCGCAGGTTCGCGTCGTCGTCGCCGTGGCGACCCGACCAGCGCGCCGACAGCACGCCGGGCATGCCGTTGAGCGCGGCGACAGTCAGACCCGAGTCGTCGGCGACCGTCAGCAGTCCGGAGTGCGCGAACCCCTCCCGCGCTTTGAGCAGCGCGTTGTCGGCAAATGTCGCGCCGGACTCCGGCACCTCGTCATACCGCTCGACGTCGTCGAGGCCGAGAACCTCGGCGCCCGGCACCTCGGGCGCGAGAATGCGCCGAAGTTCGGCGAGCTTCTTCGCGTTACGGCTGGCGAGCAGAACCTTCACGCGTCGAGCGCCTCCTGCTGCACCTTGGCCAGCTGAGCACATCCGGCGACGGCCAGATCGAGCATCGCGTCAAGCTCGTCGCGGCGGAACGGCACACCCTCGGCTGTGCCCTGCACCTCGACGAATTCCCCCGCGCCGGTGACGACCACGTTCATGTCGGTCTCGGCGCGCACGTCCTCCTCGTACATCAGATCCAGCCGCACCTCGCCGTCGACGACCCCGACCGACACGGCGGACACCGAGTTGATGAGCGGTCTGGGCTGGGCCAGCGCACCCTTGCCGTCCAGCCAGGAGATGGCGTCGGCCAGCGCGACGTAGGCGCCGGTGATCGCCGCGGTGCGGGTACCACCGTCGGCCTGCAGCACGTCGCAGTCGATGGAGATCGAGTTCTCGCCGAGCGCGGCGAGGTCGATCGCGGCGCGCAGCGAGCGCCCGATCAAGCGGGAGATCTCATGCGTGCGGCCGCCGATCTTGCCGCGCACCGACTCTCGGTCGTTGCGCGTCAGCGTGGCACGCGGCAGCATCGCGTACTCCGCCGTGACCCAGCCAAGACCGCTGCCCTTGCGCCAGCGCGGGACGCCCTGCTGGACCGACGCGGCACACAGCACCTTCGTCTCCCCGAACTCGATCAGCACCGAGCCCTCGGCATATTTCTGCCAGTGCCGGGCGATCGTTATCGGGCGGAGCTGGTCGGCCGCGCGGCCGTCAGGACGAGGCATGCGTCGAGCCTAGCCAGGCCGGACGACACGGCATCGCCGGCGGTGCGGTCCGGGCGGGCAGGATGACCGTATGCGCAGCGACACAATCCGGGTGCGGACCGGCAACCGTCCACAGGTGCACGACCTCACCGACGAGTGCGCCGGCTTCGTCCGCGGCGAGGGCGACGGGCTGCTGAACGTGTTCGTCCCGCATGCCACGGCGGGCCTCGCCGTCATCGAGACCGGAGCCGGCAGCGACGAGGACCTGCTGCTCGTGCTCGACGAACTGCTGCCGCGCGACGATCGGTGGGTGCACCGGCACGGATCGCCGGGGCATGGGCGCGACCACGTCCTGCCGGCGTTCGTGTCACCGTCTCTGACCGTGCCCGTCATCGGCGGCCGGCTGCAGTTGGGGACGTGGCAGTCCATCTGCCTCGTGGACACGAACCTGGACAACGCCGAGCGGTCCGTGCGGCTCAGCTTCCTGCCGTCCCCATGATCAGGCCATCGCGCTCGACCGAGGTGGTTGCCGGCCCGACCTTCCGTCATCACCAACCGCCCGTTGTGGTCGCGCCGGCGAGCATTTCACGCTGTTGATCATAGGACGACGGCAGCCGCGCCGTCGTCGTACGCGGGCAGGATAGGCGTGTGCTCGATCATGTAGTACGCGGCGAGCAGCGCCATCGCGATGAGCGTGAACGGCGGCCACAGCAAGCCGATCAGGGCCGAGGCCGGGTACACCAGCGAGCCGAGGCCGAAGCGCAACAGCGCCCGATTGGCCTCTGCCCGCGAGACCGGCCGACGCAGCAGGTTGTGCCGGACCAGCCGCCAGAGGATGAGCGAGAAGGCGACGCCCATGCCGGTCATCGACAGCCCGTACAGCAGGACCGCATCGCGCGCGTCCGAGCCGCCGCCACGAAGGAACGCGGCGAGCGTCGAGGTGGTGAACGGGATCGTGGTCACCCACAGCAACAGCAGCAGGTTGTAGAACATCAGCACCCGATCGACGCGTGCGGCCAGGGCCAGCAGCGCATGGTGATTCACCCAGATGACGCCGATCTGGAAGAAGCTGACCAGGTACGCGGCGAACGCGGGCCAGTGATCGCCCAGCTGATGCGCAAGGCTGGCATGTCCGGCCGTGCTGTCGAGGCGCAGGTCGAGTACGAGCAGCGTGATCGCCACGGCCAGGACACCGTCGCTGAACGCCTCGAGCCGCCCGTCGGCCAAGTCAGATCCAGAACTCCGCGGCCGGCAGAGCGATCTCGACCGCACCGTGAAAGGTGGCGGCGGCTTCGTCGGCGGCGAGCTGCCGCGATCCCCACGGGGGCACGTGCGTGACGATCAGCCGATCGACGCCGGCCCGGTCGGCGTGCTCGCCGGCCTGCTTGCCCGTGAGGTGAAGGTCCGGGATGGGCTCCTCGTCCGGCCCGATCGAAGCCTCGCACAGCAGCACGTCGGCGCCGTGGGCGAGCGAGACGAGCGCGTCGGACTCCCCCGTGTCCGCGGAGTAGACCAGGGTGCGATCGCCACACGTGATGCGCACCGCGCTCGTCGGGACCGGATGGTTCATCGGCGCGAACGACAGCGCGAACGGGCCGAGCTCGCCGCTGGCCGGGGTGGAGAAGCCGAACAGCTCGTGCAGCCCCAGCTTGCGGACGAACGGGTCGTAGGCGGCCTCGAGGCGGTCGCGGGTGCCGGACGGACCGATCAAGGGGATCCGTCCCTCGGGGCCGCTCACCCGGTACCGCGAAGCGCCGTAGCGCAGCGCCACGATGTAGGCGGTCAGGTCGATGCAGTGGTCGGCGTGCAGGTGGGTGACGATGATCGCGTCCACCTCGGCCGGGTTGACGTAGCGCTGCAGCGCCCCGAACGCGCCGTGGCCCAGGTCGAGCACCAGCCGGTAGCCCTCCGCCTCGATCAGGTACCCCGACGCCGGTGAGTCGGGTCCCGGCATGCTGCCGGAGCAGCCGAGGACGGTCAGCTTCACGCGGCACCTCCGAACGCGGGGACGACCGCGGCGACGTCGGGCCCGAGGAACCGGTGGCTCAGCCGCACGAACGTCTCCGACGGGCCGGTCGTCCGGAAGACGTGCCGCGGCTCGGGGGAATCGTCCGGGCGCAGCAGATCGGCCGACGTCAGCACGCGGTACACATCCTTGGCGGTCTCCTCGGCGCTCGAGACCAGCGTGACGGTGTCGCCCATGACGACAGACAGTAGGCCGGTCAGCAACGGGTAGTGCGTGCAACCGAGTACGAGCGTGTCCACCCCGGCCGCATTGAGCGGCGCCAGGTACGACTCGGCCAGTCCGAGCAGCTGCCGGCCGCTGGTGACCCCGCGCTCGACGAACTCGGCGAGCCGCGGGCAGGCCGCGCTCGTCACCTCGATGCCCCGG
>JAODNL010000102.1 GCA_025465405.1 Pseudonocardiales bacterium
ATCACTGATATTGATTAGAATAAACGAATGACCAGGTATCGGTTCCCCGTCGAGGCGGGCCACATCCTGCTGTTCACGCGTGCGGCGGGGGGTTCGGATCCCGATATCACTGCGCCCGACCTGCCCGCGCCACCGACGTTCGTCCAGAGCAGTGTGCAGTTCGACCCGGACTGGGCCTTCCGTCCGCGCCCAGGCCAGCCGTGGCTGGGGTCCGGCCGTGAGCCGACTGGCGATGCCAGTGCCGGCGACGGCTCCATCCTGCACGCCGAGCAACACTTCGAATACCACCGTCCGCTGCGAGCGGGCGCCGTACTCACTGTGTCGATCGAGGACGGCGAGACCTGGGTGAAGCAGAGCCGCAACGGCGGCGAACTGCACTTCGCGGAGCAGCGGACCGAGTACCGCGACCAGGACGGCGAGCTGGTGATCACGGCGCGCGCCGTGTCCGTGACACCGGTCGCGGCGAAGAACGGAGCGACGTCGTGAACAAGGGCGACCGGCACCAACACGTGCTGACCGAGGGCCTTACCCGGACCCAGATCGTGCAGTACGCCGGCTCCTCCGGCGACTACAACCCCGTCCACACCGACGAGGTGTTCGCCGTGCACGCCGGCTTCCCGTCGGTGTTCGCGCACGGGATGCTCACGATGGCGATGACCGCGCGGGCGTTGACGGACTGGGTAGGCGCCGAGTCGCTCACCGGGTACGGCGTGCGTTTCAAGAAGCAGGTGTGGCCCGGCGACCGCCTGGTAGCCACCATCGAGGTCGACGATATTCGGACCGACGACAGCGGCCAGGAACTGGCCGAGTTGATCGTCACGACCCACAACGGCGCGGGTGACGAAGTGATCTCCGGCTACGCCACCGCGCGGATTTAGATCGACCCGGCCGCGGCGGCCTCGCGCAGTGCCCGCTTGTCGATCTTGCCGACGCCCGTGCGCGGAATGCTGTCCACGAACAGGATGCGCTGCGGTTTCTTGAACGACGCCAGCCGCTCGCGGCACAGCGCGATCAGCTCCTCCGCGGTGACGGTCGATCCGTGGTGCACGACGACGGCCGCCTGCACCGACTCGCCCCACAGCGGATCGGGCGTCGCGTAAACCGCGACTTCGCGCACCGCCGGGTGGGCGCCCAGCACCTCCTCCACCTCGAGCGGCATGATGTTGAACCCACCCGAGATGATCATGTCCGACACGCGGCCGACAACGCGCACATAACCGTCCGGCTCCTCCTGCGCCAGGTCACCAGTGGCGTACCAGCCGCCGCGCAGCACCTTGTCCGTGTTCACCGGATCACGCCAGTAGCCGGCCATCAGCATCTCGCTGCGGACGTGGAGTTCGCCGACCTCGCCGACCGGCAGCGGCACTCCGGATACGGCACGCATCTCGACCTCGACGCCGGGCACGCGCTGCCCGTTCGAGTCGATGCGACCAGCGCGGTGGTCAGCTCCGGAGAGGTACAGCACCTGCCCGGCCTCGCTGCCGCCGTAGCCCTGCATCAGTGAGCAGGGGAAGAAATCAAGCACGTCGCGCAGCAGCTGCGGTGACATCGGTGCGCCGCCGTAGACGATGCAGACCAAGGACGACAGGTCGTGCCCGTCGGGGTTGCCGTCGTCGAGCAGCATCCGCAGCATCGTCGGCGCGAGCAGCACGTTCGTGATCCGCTCACCGGCCACAGTCCGGAAGAACTCGGCCGTGTCGAAGCGTGGCTTGATGACGGTCGTGCCCTGGGTGAGACCGTGCCAGGCGATCATCCGGTGCCCAGGCGCGACGGCCATCGGCCGCACGAACAGGTGCCGCGCACCTGGAGGGACTGGTTCCAGCTCGGCCTCAAGACGGGCGAAAACCTGCTGCGCAACCTGCGTCATCAGAACGCCCTTGGGCCGTCCGGTCGTACCACTGGTGAAGCAGATCGACGCGATCGGCTCCGGCTCGACGGCCGGCGCGGCCGCGGCGGCTTGGAGCAGATCCTCGAAGCTCAGCTCCGCGGCACACCGGATGCCGACGCGGCGGACGGCCGCGTCGCCGACGAGCTCCGCGGCGAGGCGCGCGTAGTCGCCGGTGTGAAAGAGCGCGACGGGCTCGACGCTGTCTAGGATCGCGCGCAATTCGGTTGGTGCGAGCCGGTCGTTGAGCGGGACGAACAAGAGGCCGGCGCGCGCGGCGGCGTGGAACAGTTCGAACGCCTCCAAGCAGTTCTCGCCGACGAATGCGACGCGGTCGCCGCGCACGCAGCGCAACGTGGACCGCAGCGCCCCGGCCAGCCGAGCCGTTCGGTCGTGCAACTGCGCCCAGGTGAGGCGCCGCTCACCGTCTACCACCGCTTCGGCGGCCGGGATCTCCGCGGCGTTGAGCTCTGCGATCGTGCCGAGCGACAGCGGGACGGATCCCACCCCGTCGATCAGCACAGCGCACCACCGTCGACGTTCACGACCGTTCCGTTGATGTAGGCGGCCCCGTCGCCGGCGAGGAATTCCACGACGGCCGCGAACTCATCCGGCCGGCCGAGCTCGGCGCGCAGAGGACGGCTTCGTTCGAGCATCTTCTGCAGTCGTGGATTGTCCAGGTGCTTCGCAACCTCGTCCGTGACGACGACACCGGGGTTCGCCACGTTTACTCGGATGCCGCGGTCTGCCAGCGACAACGCCATCGCCTTGCTCAGCGCGATCAGGCCACCCTTGGCGGCGACGTAGGCGTCGGTCTCGGGCACGGCGCGGACGGCACCGGTCGTCCCGACGTTGACGATCGCGCTACCCGGCGGCATGAGCGGGACGAGATGGCGCGACACCAGGAACGGCCCGGTCAGGTTGACCGCGATCGTCATGTCCCAGGCCTTGCGGGTCATATCGACGACACTGCCCTCGCGCGAGGCGTACCCGGCGTTGTTGACGAGCACGTCGACCCGCCCGAAGCGGTCTTTCAGTGCCGCCGCAAGGAGGATCACCGCGTCCTCGTCTGCGACGTTCGTGGGGAAGGACTCGGCGGTCGCCCCGCTGTCGCGCAAGGAGGTGAGGACCTCCTCGGACCGGTCTTTGTCGCGGTCGACTATCGCAACCGCGTCACCGGCTGCCGCGAAGCGGGTCACGATGGCGTGGCCCAGCCCGGCGGCAGCGCCCGTGACGACACAGACGCGCTGCACGCTCATGGACAGAATCTAGAAGGTCACGCCGTGGCGCAGCACTTCGTCGGCGATGACGAGGCGCTGGATCTCGGCCGTCCCCTCCTCGAACCACAGCGCGCGGGCGTCGCGATAGTGCCGCTCGATCTTGTGCGCCCGGGTGTAGCCGATACCGCCATGCATGCGTAGCGCTTGGTCGGTCACCCGGCCGACCATCTCCAGGCCGAGGTACTTGCACATTGCGGCCTCGGCCGTGATGGGTTCGCCGGCGTCGAATCGCGCGGCCGCGTCGTTCACCGCAGCCTGGACGGCATAGATGTCGGCCGCCATCTCGCCGATCGACAGGCGCACGGCCTGCCGCGACGAGATCGGCTTGCCGAACGTGATTCGCTGCTGTGAGAAGTCCACCGCGAGATCCATTGCCTTGCGCGCCAGGCCGAGGCACGACACTGCGATCGAGAGCCGGCTGACGTCGAGGAAGCCACGCAGCCCGAGCAGCAGGCCCGCACCGACGTCGCCGAGCACGGCATCCTTCGGCAGCCGCGTGTTCTCGAAGATCATGATGTCGTGACTGCCGCCCTTGCAGCCCATCGTGTGCGGCAGCTTCTCTACCGTCACGCCCGGAGTGTCCTTGGGCAGCAGGAAGCAGGTGGCCTCCCGACCGCGTTCGTCGCTCGTGCGAGCGATGAGGTGCACGAGTGCGGCCTCGCCGGCCCACGAGATCAGGTGCTTGCGGCCGTTGATCACCCACTCGTCGCCCTCGAGCACCGCGGTCGTCGTGATATCCCGTCCCGTCCCGTTGTCGGGCTCGGTGAGGCCGAAGGTGAAGATGTTGCCCGCTTGGAAGATCGGCAGCCATTTCTTCTTCTGCTCGTCGGTGCCCCACTGCTCGACCAGGCGCCACATGCCGTTCTGGCCGTGCACAAACATCCGGAACGTGCCGTGGATCTTCGCGATCTCCTGCAGCACGGGGAAGTAGTCGATCAGGCTCATCCCCTGGCCGCCCCACTCCGGCGGCAGCGTCAGCCGGAGCAGGTCGCTCTCCGCGAGCAACTCGAAGCCGCGCGTCGGGAACTCTTCGGTGCGTTCGATCTCGTCGGCCAGCTCATCCAGCTCCGGGGTCAGCTTCGCGGCGACCTCGAGGTACTTCTGGGTGAGCGGTGCTTGCGTGGTCATGTGTTCTCCCT
>JAODNL010000106.1 GCA_025465405.1 Pseudonocardiales bacterium
TGAGCAGTGCACCTGCCCCGTCTGAGATCTGTGACGAGTTGCCGGCGTGGATGACCCCGTCGTCGGCGAACGCCGGCTTGAGCGCACTGAGCTTCTCGAGGGACGTGTCGCGGCGCACGCCTTCGTCGAAGTCGAGGACGCCGCCCTCGTGGGCGACCGGGATGATCTGGCCCGCGAAGGCGCCGGAGTCGGCCGCCTTGATCGCGCGCTCGTGCGACTCGAGGGAGAACTCGTCCAACTGGGCGCGGCTGAGGTTCCACCGGCGGGCGATCGTCTCGGCACCGACGCCCTGGCTGAAGGAGTCGCGCTGGTAGCGCTCGCGCACCAGCGGGCCGTAGGGCTCGCCGACGGCGCGGGCCGACCCGATCGGCACCCGGCTCATCGACTCGACCCCACCGGCAACGACGACGTCGTAGTGCCCGGCGACGACTCCCGCGGCCGCGAAGTGGATGGCCTGCTGGCTCGATCCGCAGGCCCGGTCGATGGTGGTGCCGGGCACGGACTCGGGCCAGCCAGCCGCCAGCACCGCCAGCCGGCCGACGTTGCTCGACTGGTCGGAGATTTGGGTTACGCAGCCCCAGATCACGTCCTCGATCAGGTCGGGCTCGAGGCCGCTGCGCTCGAGCAGCGCGGTGAGCACCCGCGCCGACAGGTCGACCGGGTGAACGCCCTTCAGGCTGCCGTTACGGCGACCGATCGGCGTACGGACAGCATCGACGATCACGGCATCGCGCACGGAATTCTCCCCAGACCTAGACGTTCTATATGGCGTCTGTAATTCTTACTGTAGAACACGGCCACAATTCTTGGAAGGTCATGTCTCAACTCCTCGATCCGGACGAGCGCGCTCTGCAGACTGCGGTGCGCGACTACCTCACCGCGAAGGTCGCCCCGCTTGTGGCGACCCACGAGCGCGAGCGCACGTTCCCATGGGAACTGCTGCCGCAGCTCTACGAGTTCGGCTACGTGCGCGGCGTGGTGTCGGCGGAGCTGGGCGGCGACGCCCAGTCGACGATGATGCAGGCCATCCTGATGGAGGAGGCCGGGCGCTGCTGGGGCTCGCTGCGCACGACGGTCAACGTCCAGACCATGGTGGCGCGCGTCCTCGCCGCGGCCGCGACCGACGAACAGCGGGCGCGCTTCCTCGACCCGCTGCTGGCCGGCGAGCGGTTCGGCTTTTTCGCGCTGACCGAGGCCGAGGCGGGCTCGGACGCGGCCGCCCTGCGCACCACGGCTCGGGCCACCGGTGACGAGTACGCCCTGAACGGGTCGAAGCTCTACATCACCAATGCGATGCGGGCCGACTTCGGCATCGTGCTCGCCCGGGCCGTTGACGCCGACGGGACGGACCTCGGGGTCACGGCGTTCCTGGTCGAGCGCGACGTGTCGTCGTTCGGGGTCTTCGACATCCCCCATATGCCCGTCCGTTCGACGACCAGCTGCGAACTCACCTTCGACGGCACCCGGGTGCCCGCGGCCAACGTCCTCGGCCCGGTCGGCGGCGGCCTGTCGCTCGCGATGAACGCGGTCAACATGGGCCGGCTGAACATGGCCATGGGCGCGGTCGGGTTGTCGCAAGCCTGCCTCGAGGCTTCGATCGCCTTCTGCCGCAGCCGCCAGCAGTTCGGCAAGTCGATCGGCGGGTTCCAGTTGGTGCAGCAGATGGTCGTCGACATCGCGACGTTGACCGAGACCTCGCGGCTGCTGGGCTATCAGGCCGCCCGGGTCCTCGACGCCGGCGAGCCCGGACGCTATGAGTGCTCGATGGCGAAGTACTACTGCGGCGAATCCGCCGGCCGGGCCGCGACCCTGGCCCTGCAGGTCCACGGCGGCGCCGGGCTGATGGAGGAGTCGCCGGTCGAGCGGTACTTCCGCGACGCCCGCGAGGCGACGATCCCCGAGGGCACGAGCCAGATCCAGGTGCTGCATCTCGGCAAGGCCCTGCTGGGGGTGTCGGCCCTGCGCTAGGGAGAGCGACCTGATCCATTCCGTCGGACCGATCCGGAGGTCATCGCGTGGCGACCCGCCTGCAGCTAGCCACCGTTTTGCAGCTCGGTCCGTCCCCGCGGCGCTCGCTCGACGCAGCCGCGGCGTTGGAAGCAGCCGGCATCGACCTGATCGGTGTGCCCGAGGCGTACGGCGTCGACGCGGTGAGCCTGTTGGGTTACCTGGCCGCTCGCACCGAGCGGGTGCTGCTCGCGGCGTCCATCCTGCCTATCTATTCGCGGACGCCGACGCTCATCGCGATGACCGCTGCCGGGCTCGACGAGGTATCGGACGGGCGGTTCGTCCTGGGGCTGGGGGCCAGCGGGCCGCAGGTGGTCGAGGGCTGGCACGGCGTCGCCTACGACGCCCCGCTCGGGCGCACCCGCGAGATCGTCGAGATCTGCCGCGCGGTCTGGCGTCGCGAGCGACTTGTTCACCAGGGCCGGCACTACCAGATTCCACTGCCCGATGGCCTCGGCACGGGTCTGGGCAAGCCACTCAAGCTGATCGCGCCGCCGGTGCGATCGCGCATCCCGATCCATGTGGCCGCGCTCGGCGACAAGAACATTGCGCTGACCGCCGAGATCGCCGATGGTTGGCTGCCGTTCCTGTTCGTGCCGGAGCGGGCCGACGGGGTCTGGGGCGAGGCGCTCGCCCGGGGACGCGAGCGACGGGCTGCTGACCTCGGACCGCTTCAGATCAGCGCAGGGGGACCGTTCGCCATCACCGAGTCCGCTGATGAGGCCCGACGGTTGCGCGAACTCAGCCGGCCGCGGCTGGCCCTCTACGTAGGCGGAATGGGATCGGTCGGCGCCAACTTCTACAACGACGTCGTCTGCCGGTACGGCTTCACCGACGCCGCCCTCGAGGTCCAGCGCCGTTACCTCGGCGGAGACAAAGCCGGTGCCGAGCAGGCCGTGCCGGCCGACCTGGTCGAGGGCATCTCGCTGATTGGCTCTGAGAGCTACTTGTGCGATCGGCTGCAGGCTTACGCGGCGTCCGGGGTGACTACTTTGCAGATCAGCACAGTTGGTGCCGACCCGATTGGCGATGTGCGACGGTTGCGTGAGTTGGTCGAGAGCATCTAGGCGGGTTCGGTTGGGTGGATCGTTGCGCACACCGGCTTGGGCGCAGACCCTGAACTCACTTACGCTTGCTCTGCTGGGCGACCGCTTCGGCGTGTTCGGGCATGCGCATCGACATTCGCTCCCAGGCCAAACCCGCGTCGAGCACCTCGTGCACGGACGCGCGCACGTGCCGGTTGATGAGCGCCTTGGTCGCCCGTACCGCAAAGGCCGGCTGGGAAGCCAGGTCGTGGGCGAACGCCATTGTCTGCGTGGTGAGTTCGTCCGCGGCCACGGCGTGATTCACGATGCCGAGCTGTTCGGCCTCGGCTCCGGTGAACAGCCGTCCCGACATCATCAGCTCCTTTGCCCGGTGCGGACCGATCAGCAGCGGCAGCGTGACCGCGCAGCCGTCGCCCGCGACCAGGCCGAACCGGACGTGGGTATCGCCGAGCTTGGCGTCGCGCGAGGCGTAAACGCAGTCACACAGCAGGGCGATCGTCAGGCCCAGGCCGATTGCCGCTCCGTTGACCATGGCGACGAGCGGCTTCTCGATCGAGAGGATCTGGTAAGTGAGGTCCCAGTCACGGTGATTCACCCGCTCGACCAGCGGCCGCTTGCCCATGTTGCGGATGTCGCCGCCGGCGCTGAAGGCGCGCCCCTTGCCAGTGAGGACGATAGCCCCGGTGTCCGGATCGGCGTCGGCTTCGTGCAGGCGCGCGATCAGCGCATCGTGGCAGCGACTGTCGATCGCGTTGAGGATGTCGGGCTTGTTGAACGTCACCACCGAAACGTTCCCGTCGCGGTGCAGCAGTACGTCCTCGTTGGCGTCTTCGCCTGACGGTCGGTCGGTCATGCTGATGTCCTCTCGCCCACTGCGGCTGATCGCCACTTGATCCGGCTCACGGCCCGCGCGTGCGTCGCCGGGCCGCCGAGTTCGGCCAACAGAACCGGAATGCGCATCGTTGAGCGCTGCAGGTCGAATTCGGTGGTGAAGCCAACGGCCCCGACGACCTGGTGCACCGAGTCGAACACATTCTGTGCCATAGCGGTGGCGTAGGTGGCCGCGACGGCGGCCGACAGGTCGTTGTCCAGATCCCACGCCGCGCGCCGGGCCAGCCAGGTGCAGGCCTGCGCAGTGACGTACGCATCGGCCAGTCGGTGGGCCACGGCCTGGAAGGACCCGATCGGCCGGCCGAACTGCGTACGCACGGTTACGTGGGCCCGGGCGACCTCGACCGCGCGCACCATCGCGCCGGCGAGCTCGGCGGCCAGCGCGGAGCGCCACGCCCGGGTCAGTCGGGCCGCCGCGTCTGAGCCACCGACCGCGACGCCGGATCGCCCCGGCCGAACAATCACTCGGGCCAGCGGGTAGGCCATGCGCGACCGGATCGGCTCGACGTCGTAGTCTTCCGCGGTCAGCCGACGAACCGATGCGCCGTCGAGCAAGAGCACGACGTCGACGTCGGCGCCGTAGCGGACGACGGACCCGTCGCCGTAGGCCAGGCCGATCGCGTCCGGCCATCCCTCGCCCGGCCCGAGGTACGGGGCGACCAACGCGCGGCTGGCGATCGGTACCGCCGCCGCGGCCTGCTCACCCTGTTCGATGACGAGCACCGCGTTGAGGTGGTCGCCCGGCGCTCCGTCGGCGGCCACGTCGAGGAAGCCGTTGCCGGCCAGCGCGGCGAGGGCCGGCCGGTCGAGACCAGCACTACCCACCGCGGCCGGTCCGGAGTGGGGAGTCGACGCGTGGGCGAGCAGGTCACGCACGGCGTCGATGACACCCTGCTGCTCGGCGTCGGGATCAAGGTGCACTAGGTCAGCTCCGCTCGCATTGTCGCTCCCGGCACGTTGTCTCGCCCGGCACGCCGTCAGGCCCGCGGTAGGTCGAGGCCGAGGCGAGCGACCAGATCGAGTTGGACCTCGAGCGTCCCGGACGAGATGCTCACCGGCAGCGACACGGTGAGCTGCTCGTCGGCCGGGTCGCCGGCAACCAGCGCCTGTTGGCCGGCTTCGTCGCTCAGCACGCGGGCCACCGCCCGCTCGGCGGCCACGTTGCCGACGCGAGTGGCGTTCGCAGTGGCGCTGCGATCACGCCCGGCGCCGCGATCCTGCACCGCGGCGTAGGCGAGTGCGCGGGCCGCCTCGCAGGCCGCGAACGCGCGCCCCGCGGCCACCTCATCGACCGGGCCGTCGGGCAGCGACCGCATCGCCTGGTCGAGCACCCGCGAAGCCCGCTCGAACCGGGCGGCACCCACCCGTTCGTGCGCGAGCACCTTGCGGATCAACGGCCACCCGCCGTTCTCCTCACCCAGCAAGCAGTCGACGGGGACTCGCACGTCGGCGAAGAAGATCTCGTGGACGGCGTGCGGGCCGATGATGCTCGTGACCTCGCGGACCTCGATACCGGGCAGGTCCATCGGCACCAACAGGATCGATATCCCGTCGTGCTTCTTGGCACTGGCATCGGTGCGCACGAGCAGGAAGCAGTGTTGGGCGACGTGCGCGTACGACGTCCAGATCTTCTGGCCGTTGACGACGTAACTGTCGCCCTCGCGGACGGCCGACGTTCGCAGCGAGGCGAGGTCGGACCCGGCGTCGGGCTCGGAGAACCCCTGGCACCACAGCACGTCGCCCGCGGCGATCGCGGGCAGGTAGCGGTCCCGTTGCGCCTCGGTGCCGGCGGCGATGATCGCCGGCGCGACCCAGTTCGTGTTCATGTACTGCGGCCCGCGGGGTTCGCCGGCGCCCCAGAGTTCCTCGCCGATGATGAGTTGTTCCCACACCGACGCGTCGCGTCCGCCGTACTCGGCCGGCCAGTGCGGGATCCACACGTAGGCGTCGGCGAGCGCGCGGCAGACCCGCTTGGACGCGGCCAATAGTTCGGGCGTGAAGACGTCCCGGCTGCGCGATGTCCAGTCGGGCGGCGCGTGGTCGAGAACGACCTGGCGCACGGTCGCGCGCAGGTGCGACTCCTCGGGGGACCAGTCGAAGTCCATCGCCGCTATCGCCCGGTCCAGGAAGGCGGTCGGCGTTCAGCGAATGCGGCCACGCCCTCACGGGCGTCCGCCGACGCGAACACCGGGTCGAGGAACGGCGCCTGCCGGGCGAACTCGGTGCCGGCGGCCCAGTCACTGCACTCGAGCAGCACTTGCTTGGCCGCCAACACGGCCATCGGGGCATTCGCGGCCACGAGCTCGGCCAATTCGATCGCCGCGTCGAGCGCGCCGCCTTCAGCGGTCAGCCGGTTGGCCAGGCCGAACTCGATCGCCTTCGCCGCCGTGATCGGTTCGCCGGTCAGCACCGTCTCCATGGCCAGCGCCAGCGGCAGCTTGCGGGCCAGACGGAAGGTGCCGCCGGCGCGCGGGGCCAACCCGCGGCGCACCTCGGGCAGGCCGAACCGTGCGGTTTCGGACACCACGACGAGGTCGCAGCACAGCACGATCTCGAACCCGCCGCCGAGCGCCCAGCCTTCGACGGCGGCGATCAGCGGCTTGCGCGGAGGAGACTCGGCGATGCCGGCGAATCCACGACCGGGCACGTGCGCGACCTCGCCGCGCGCGTGCGCTTTCAGATCCAGGCCGGCCGAGAAGTGGCTGCCGGCACCGGTGACAACGCCGACGCGAACGTCCTCGCGGTGCTCGAGTTCGTCGCACGCGTCGGCCAGCCCGCGCGCGACCGCGGCATTGATCGCGTTGCGCTGAGCGGGCCGATCGATGGTGATGACGAGGACGGAGCCGCGTTGCTCGACCAGGACGGGTCGGTCGGATTCGAGCTTGCTGCCCGTCATGCGATTTCCCGCCGTTCGCTATGTAGAACTTCGTTCCAGGATGTTAGAGACGATGGACGGCGGCGGTCAAGCATGCTTGTGTCTATGCAAGTGCCATGCTTGAATGCCAATCATCGAATGATACAGAATTTCGAAGGAGACACCCGTGGGGCAGGCTTGGCCGCTTCGGTTCGGCGCATTTCTCGCGCCGTTCCACCCACCGCACCACAACCCGGCGAGCTCTTACGAGGAAGACCTCGCGCTGATCGCGCGGCTCGACGAGCTCGGCTTCGATGAGGCGTGGATCGGTGAGCACCACAGCGGGGGCTGGGAGCCGATCCCGTTCCCGGAGATGTTCATCGCCGTAGCAGCGGAGCGGACCAAGCATATTCGGCTCGGGACCGGCGTGATGAGCCTGGCCTATCACCACCCGTTCATGGCCGCCGAGCGGATGACGTTCCTGGATCTGCTGACCAAGGGACGGGTCATGTTCGGCTGCGGCCCCGGTGCACTCTCGACCGACTGCGAGATGTGGGGCATCCCGATGGACTCGACCCGGGGGCGCATGGCCGAAGCCCTCGGCGTGGTCATGTCGCTGCTGCGTGGCGAAGAGCCCGTGACGCACGTGTCGGACTGGTTCGAACTGCACGACGCGATGATTCAGCTGCCGTCATTCCAGAAGCCGCACCTGCCGGTGTCGGTCGCCAGCACGATCTCGCCGTCGGGCGCGACCGCGGCCGGCCGCTACGGCGTCGGCCTGTTGTCGCTCGGCTCGTACATGCCGTCGGCCCGGTTGCAGCTGACCAATCACTGGGAGATCGTGCAGAAGGTCGCGGCCGAGAACGGCAACACCGTCGACCGCACTCAGTGGACCCTGGTGACGCCGATGCACGTGGCGGCGACCCACGAACAAGCCCACGCCGAGGTCGACGCCGGCGGCAACGCCTGGCTGCGCGACTACTACGGCGCCACCAGTGGTTACCCGGTGATGTTTCCCGACGAGTCGGGGCTGGCCAACTACCACAACATGGCCGACGAGCGAGCCGCGTTCGTCGGCACGCCCGACGAGGTGGCCGAGAACATCGAGTGGCTCATCGAATTGACCGGCGGCTTCGGCAGCATGCTGATACTCGAGAACGGGTCCGCGTCGCCCGAGGACCGGATCCGCAGCTACGAGCTCTTCGCCCGCGAGGTCGCGCCCCGCTTCACCGGCGCGTCCGCGCCACTGCTCGCGGCCCAGCGGTCGTCGGCGTCGCGACGCGACGACGGTTACGCCAAGAAGGTCGACGCGCAGACCAAGGCCCACGAGACATATTTCGCGACCGCCGGCGAGCCGGCCAAGCCGGCCGACCCGAACACCATCTCGCTGTTGTGACGACCGACCCTGCCGGCGCGCAGCTGTCGACCCGCCGGCTCGGTCGCGCCGGCGTCATGGTCTCGGAGCTGGCACTCGGCGCGATGACGTTCGGACGCGAACTCGACGAATCCGAAAGCGTGGGCCTGGTCGACCTATTCCTCGAGCGGGGCGG
>JAODNL010000111.1 GCA_025465405.1 Pseudonocardiales bacterium
ACTCAACGATGCGCCGTCCGATGTCCTGAACGGTAAGGCCGGCCCAGGTGCGCACGTCGGCAACCTTGCCATGCGCCAGGAATTTTGCCGGTATGCCGATCTCGCGAGTGGCGACATCCAATCCGGCGGCGCGCATCGCCTGGGCCAGCCGCGAGCCGACCCCGCCGACGACGACGCCGTCCTCGACGGTGACGACGAGGGCCGCGTGAGCGGCCAGATCGAGCAGTGCCGGGTCGACCGGAGTGACCCACCGCGGGTCGACCACGCGCACGCGGTAGCCGGCCTGGCGAACGGAATGCGCCGCTTCGAGCACGTCGGTGGCCATCGCCCCCACCGCGACGACGAGCACGTCCACGTCGTCGTGGGGGGCCGGCTCGGCGAGCACGTCCACGCCGCCGACCCGCCGCAGCGCCGGCACGTCCGCGCCGAGCGGCGTCTTGGGAAAGCGCACCACCGTCGGGCCAAGCGAGTGCGCGACGGCCTCGTTCAGCTCGGCTCGCATCGTGGGTTCGTCGCGCGGGGCGGCGATCCGCAGATCGGGGACCACCCCGAGGATCGCCAGATCCCACATGCCGTTGTGGCTGGCGCCATCGTCGCCGGTAATGCCGGCCCGGTCGAGCACCACGGTGACCGGCAGCTCGTGCAGCGCGACGTCCATCAGCAGCTGGTCGAAGGCGCGGTTGAGGAAGGTGGCGTAGACGGCGACGACCGGGTGCAGGCCGCCGGACGCGAGGCCGGCCGCGGACGTCAGCGCATGCTGCTCGGCGATGCCGACGTCGTAGAGGCGGCTCGGGAACCGCCGCGCAAACTCGCCGAGGCCGGTGGGGTCGCACATTGCTGCCGTGATCGCCACGACGTCGTCGCGCTGCTCGCCCATCCGCACGATCTCGTCGGCGAACACGCCGGTCCAGGTGCGCCCCCCGGAGGCGTTGGGCTGCCCGGTGCGAGGGTCGAAGCCGCGCGACTGGTGCATCTGATCGGCTTGATCGTTCTCGGCCGGCGCGTAGCCGTAGCCCTTGCGCGTCACGCAGTGGATGAGCACCGGACCGTCGAAGCCGCGGGCCAGCTCGAACGCCTGCTCGAGCGTGCCGATGTCGTGACCGTCGATCGGGCCGAGGTACTTCAGGCCGAGGTCCTCGAACATGCCCTGCGGTGCGAGCAGGTCCTTGATGCCACGCTTCATGCCGTGCAGCGCGTCGTACAACGGCGGACCGACGACCGGCGTGCGACCCAGGGCGCCCTTCACCTGGCCGAGCATTCGCTCGTAGCCGGGGCGTAGCCGCAACCGGGCCAGATGGTCGGCGAGCCCGCCGGTGGTCGGCGAGTAGGACCGGCCGTTGTCGTTGACGACGATGATCACCGGTCGGTCGGCACCGGCGATGTTGTTGATCGCCTCCCAGGACATCCCGCCGGTCAGCGCACCGTCGCCGACGACAGCCACGACTGGACGTCGCTCCCCGCGCACGGCAAACGCCTTGGCCAGCCCGTCCGCGTAGGACAGCGCCGTGGAGGCGTGCGAGTTCTCGATCCAGTCGTGCGGGCTCTCGGCCCGGCTCGGGTACCCGGACAGGCCACCCGCCTGCCGGAGCGTGCCCATCTGCCCGGCGCGGCCGGTGAGGATCTTGTGCACGTAGGCCTGATGGCCGACGTCGAACAGGATCGGTTCGCTCGGCGAGTCGAAGACGCGGTGCAGCGCGATGGTCAGCTCGACGGCGCCGAGGTTGGGTCCGAGGTGCCCACCGGTGCGCGAGACGGTCTGCACCAGCAGGTCCCGAATCTCGGCGGACAGCAGGGTCAGCTCGTCGTGACTGAGCGTGCGGAGGTCAGCCGGCGCGGTCACTCGACCAAGAACGTCTGTCACAGGGCGAAATCGTACCGGGACATGGTCCGCGGGCCGCGTGCTACGCGCCCGGACTCACCGATGGAACGAGGTGCGCGACACATTCCACGTGATGCGTCATCGGGAACGCGTCAAAGGCCCGCAGGCCGGCCAGCCGCCATCCGGCGTCGGCTGCGGCCCGAACGTCTCGAGCCAAGGCGGCCGGATCGCAGGCGACGTAGCCCACGACGCGGGGCTGCAGCGCGAGGATCGCCGCCATGACCTCGCGTCCCGCGCCCGCCCGCGGCGGGTCGAGCACGACGATGTCCGGGGCGATACCGAGACCCGCTACCGAGGCGGCGTCCACTCGCGCTCGGCGTACACCGGTCCACGCCAGGTCGTCCAGATTGGCCGCCGCGTCGGAGGCTGCCTGCCGGGACGACTCGACACCGACAACCTGCCCGGTCGGCCCGACCGCATCAGCGAGGACCGCGGTCAGCGCGCCGGCGCCGCAGTACAGGTCGAGCACCGTTTCGCCGGAACGCGGCTCGACGGCTGCGAGCAGGGCAGCGGCGAATGCCTGCGTCGCGTGCGGGTGCACCTGCCAGAACCCGTCCGCGGCGACGGTGAACTCCCGGCCGTGCAGCCGGTGCTGCAGCCGGGCCGGCCCCTCGAGCACCTCGATGCGGTCCGGCGGGCGCCGGCCCCTGGCCTGGCGGCCCGGACCGGGCCGGTGCGCGAGCACGCTGGTCGCGTCGACGCCGCGCACCACCTCCACACCCGTCAGCCCGGGCCAGGACCGGCCGAGCACCGGTGAGTCGCCGACGCCGGCCACGCCGAGCGGGCAGGCCTCGACCCCCTCGATCTCCTGCGAGCGGTGCCGATGCAGCCCGGGCCGGCCGTCAGGTCCCACCGCGTAGGTGATGCGCGTGCGCCACCCGAGCGGGCCGCCGGGCAACGCTTCGACGCCCGTCAGCAGATCGCTGACATCCAGGCCGGCCAGACGGGCGAACTGCTCGTGGACGACCGCCGCTTTGAGCTCACGCTGCGCGGATTCGGACGCGTGCTGCCAGTCGCACCCGCCGCACCGTCCGGGGCCTGCGTGCGGGCAGGGCGGCGGAACCCGATCGGGCGAGGCCCGCAGCACCTCGACCGCGTCGGCCCGGACGTACGAACCGCCGCGGTCCTCGGTCAGCCGGGCTCGGACCCGCTCGCCCGGAAGCGCGTGCCGCACGAACACGACGCGGCCCTCGTAGCGCGCGACACACGACCCGCCGTGCGCCGGCGCGCCGACATCCACCTCGATGACGGTGTCGGGCTGCTCAGGCACTGGCGACGGGCGCCTCGTCAACGGCGTCGACCGGCTTCGCGATCGGCTTGAGCGGGCTGGTCCCCTCGACCAGGCGCTCGGTGGACTCCAGTTGCCACGGCACGCTCGTGACCATGACGCCCTGCTGGTACAGCAACCGGCCCTTGAGCCGCAATGCGGACTGGTTGTGCAACAGCTGTTCCCACCAGTGGCCTACGACGTACTCCGGGATGAATACGTTCACCACGTCTCGCGGCCGGTCGGCGCGCAGGCTCTTGATGTAGCCGATGATCGGCTTGGTGACCTCGCGGTAGGGCGACTCGAGCACGGTGAGTTTCACCGGTAGGTCGTGGCGCTCCCAGTCGGCGAGCAGTTCGCGGGTCTCGTCGTC
>JAODNL010000121.1 GCA_025465405.1 Pseudonocardiales bacterium
GCCGACGCCGTCGAGGACTGGAGCCTGCCGTACGACCTGGGCGCGACCGCCGCCGAGCGATCCGACATCCGCGCGAAGATCGATGCCGGTCAGTCGCCGCCCACCACCTATGGAAACCCGCTCTACCCGTACGGCGCCGGCCTCCAAGGCTGGTAGCGGACACGTTGAACCGGGAGGCCGTCGGCCTCCCGGTTCAGCGGATCCGGACCGCGGCGGTCAGCGGGAGGTCCGTGGCGGAGGAACCGGCGAAGACCGTCCGGTCACCCGTGCCGCGGACCCTCCGCCGGCCGGCGACCGACCATGAGGCCAGTTCGCGGGAGGCCACGTGCAAGAGCCGCTACCCGGTCAAGGGCGATCAGGGTCAGGGGGCGGCGGTGATGGCCGCTGTTCGAGGCGCGGCCAGGCGTACGTAGTCGTCGGTGGCCAGGGCGATCGACCGATCCAGCCGGGCGGCGTTGAAGAAGAGCTCCGGCAGCTCGAGCAACCGCTGATCAGCGATGAGTTCGAGTCGAGGGTGGTAGCTGAAGGGCAGCACGGTGCCGCTCACGCTTCCGGCCAGTTCCTCGGCCTTGTCCCGGCCCGCGAAAGTCACGTACGTCCCGCTCAGTAGGGCCTTGACCGCCTGCAGGTCGAGACGGGCATCGCCGGGCACCACGGCAAGCACATGACGTGTCTGCTTCTTGCCGACCTTGACCATGACGATCAGGCACTTGGCGGCCTGCGCGACATGGTGCCCGCGCAAGGCGCTGACGAGATCGGTGCGCCCTTCGGGCGCATGGTCGATCAGCCGGTAGCGCGCCCCCGCGGCGTCCAGATCGGTGATCAGGCGCGCATACGGGTCCAGTGCCGGTACGGACGCCGCGACGTGTGGATCACCAGTCACCGCTCAACAACTCCTTGGCCTCCGCGATGCGGACCTCGTCGCGCTGGTAGAACACCCACTGCTTGATCTTCTTACCGCGGACCAGCCCCGCCGGTCCTCCGGACGCACGACCGGCATGGGAACCGGATCGAGGTCGAGCAGGCGTCGTCCGCCGGTCATTCGTTGCGCAGAGAGATTCTGTCGGACTCGGCGATATCGTCGGCCTCGACGGCGCGTAGTCCTTCGCCGATACGCTCCCGGGCCTGCCGCAGAAGCTTGAGTGAGTTGGTGAAGGTGCTCTGGGCGGCGGCACGCTCCGCCTCAGCCCCGTGTTCTTCCATGAGGTGTGTCTGCAGAGCCGCAGCGACTTCGTCCACCGCCTTGAGCGCCTGGTAGATGGCTCGTTCCCGTGCGATGTCGTCGACCATGCACCGAGTATTCCTCATAACCGCCTTCGCCTACCGCCCTGAACCTGGGCCGATCCAGGGACCGAGGACGGTCGCTGCTCGACCATCCCGTACCTCCGTCCCACTAGGGCCATACCTGTGCTTGCGCTCGACTGGTGATCTGGTGCCAGGCGGCGGGGGTGAGTGAGTAGGCCGCGACGCTGCCGGAGGTGAAGTGCCGCCATGCGCTCGGCCGGACCCACACGCATGTTTCCTCCTGTATATGCTGTAAGCATACGGCATATACTGTGAGGTGAGAATGGGACGGGAAGCACAGATCGGGCGGACGGCGATCCTGGAGAGCGCCCTGGCGATCGCCGATGATGACGGGCTTGACGCGGTCACCATGCATGCCGTGGCCAAGCGCCTACAGGTCACGCCCATGGCGCTGTACCGGCATGTGGCCAACAAGGCCGCTCTTCTGGACGGCCTGGTCGAAATGCTGCTCACCGAGTTCCCGCTGCCCGCGCGGCAACTGCCCTGGGACGAGCGCCTCACCGCGCTGGCCGCCGGCATCCGTGCCACCGCCCACCGCCACCCCGGCGTCTTCCCGCTCCTGCTGTCCCGCCCGACGGTCACTCAGGCGGCCGTGCACGTCCGCGACTCCATCCACCAGGCACTACGCGAGGCCGGAGTGCCCGAGACCGACCTCGGTCGCATCGAACGCCTGCTAAGCACGGCCATCCTTGGATTCGCCGTCAGCGAGGCCACCGGCCGGTTCCGTCTCCACGACCAGACCGTCCTCGATGAGGACTTCGCCGAACTCCAACGATGGATGCGCCGGCTTCTGCCGACCCCACCACATCCACCGGACAGCGGAGCGACCCTGGCGTGACCAAACCGCGGATGGACGTTCACGCTCACCCCTAACGCCGTTCACGGAAGGGCTTTATCCGCTTATATGACTAGGCCACGGAATATACTCGACATTTTCGACTCGGCCAGTCTGCGTGAGAGGCTGTGCCTGATCGCTCGCCGCCTCCACGGCGATTGTCACCGCCTGCCACCGAAAGAATCGCCTTCGGCGATCGAGGGGCTACCACATGACAGACGGAACGCAACGACTGCTATTCCTGTCTCAGGTATCGACGGCGATCAGCAGCAGCCTGGACGCGGACAGCGCGCTGCGGCGACTGGCGCGACTGGTGGTTCCCCTGCTCGCCGACTGGTGCGCGGTCGATCTGTTCGAAGGCGAAACCTCCCGGCGGGTAACCGTCGTCGGCCGCGGCATCCAACGGCCACTCGACGATGTGCCGTGGGTCCTCGGAGCGCTGCCGGCCGAATCCGATGCCTCCTTGGTACGAACTCTGCTGGGAGCCGGACCATTGCTACTCACCGGATTTCCCACATGCGGGCAGGCCAGGCACACGACACGCCGGACCGAGCTCGAACAGTTCCAGCGGCTGGGCGCCGACACCGCGATCCTGGCCCCCGTGGGCGCCCGCGGCAACACGCTCGGGGCGCTCACCCTGGTCACCAACACCCCGGGCCGGTCACTGACCAAAGAAGACCTGCCACTCATCGAAGACCTGGCCCATCGCGTGGGACTCGCGGTCGACAACGCACGCCTCTACCGGCTGCAGGAGCAGATGGCCCAGCAGATGCAACTCTCACTGCTGCCCCGGCTGCCCGACATCGCCCCACTGCGCGTCGCCGCACGCTACGCCCCGGCACGAGAATCCTCAGAGGTCGGCGGCGACTGGTACGACTGCTTCCACCTCGCTGACGGCACCCCGGCACTGGTCATCGGCGACATCGAGGGCCACGACCTCCAAGCAGCCGTGCACATGAGCCAGATCCGCAACATGACACGCGCGCTCGCCTGGGACCGGCACGGACCACCAAGCGAGATCCTCAGCCGACTGGACCAAGCCCTGCACGGAATCGGACCGGAGATAGTGACGACGATGGTACTGGGCCACCTCACAGCCACCACCGGCCGCTGGCGACTCCACTGGACCAACGCCGGACACCCACCACCCTTACTGGTCACCAGGAACGGCGAGACCAAATTCCTTGGAGGCGGACACGGCCACCTGCTCGGCGCGGACCCCCAGGCCACCCGGCACAACGCCTGCGAAGAGTTGCCGCCGGACTCGACACTCCTGCTCTACACCGACGGGCTGATCGAACGCCGCACCGAATCCCTCGACCGAGGCATGACACGACTCCGCCAGCAGACCATCACACTCTCCGACCTCGACATCGAGACATTCTGCGACAAACTACTCGCCATGACCCCGGCCAACCACGAAGACGACATCGCCATGATCGCCCTGCGAACACCTCCCCCACACTGAAGCCACCCCCTATGCTCCCCGAACCACTGCCATTAGCCGTGCTCCTGTGCGATCAGCGGGTCGTCCAGTCCGGGGAGACCAGCCATCCCAGGCGCTTCGACATCGCTCGTGCGCAG
>JAODNL010000123.1 GCA_025465405.1 Pseudonocardiales bacterium
GCTCACCGCGGCAGTCATTGCGACTCGCGGTTGCGCTGCAGCAGCGGTTCGTCGACGAGACTGTCGCCGACGCCAATCTGCCGATGACCGTCGGCGTCGGCATCGACGCGGGCGAGGCCATCCGCGGCGTGGACGGGTCCCGCGGAGAAGCACTGAACCTAGCGGCCCGGTTGTGCGCCCGCGCGAAGGCGGGCGAAGTACTTGCCAGCCCCGAGCTGACCCACCTGGCTCGGACGATCGACGGCATTCGCTACGTCGTGCTCGACAGCGTCACGCTGAAGGGATTCATCGACCCGGTCCGGCCGGTCCGGGTGTCCGCCGAGGGCGAGGACCCCGTTGCGCAGATGGCGACCCTGCTCACCGCGTCGAGGCCGTGAACAACCCGTCGGCCGGGGATAGCCGGATGGCTCGCGACTCGTCCGCGTGTGGCGTTGGCCGTCGTCGTTGCCGCCGTCATCGCCGCGAGCCTCGTCCTTGCGGTGGTGCACAACAGTGGCAGTCAAGGGCTGGCCGCGTTCGCGGAGAATTCGCTCGGTGTGATCGATCCCGGGACCGGCCGGCTCGTGGGGCAGGTCGGCATCGGCGTCGGCCCGACGGCGGTAGCCGCCGGGTTCGGCTCGATCTGGACCACGAACATCGACGCCAACTCCGTGTCGCGGGTCGACGCGTCAACTCTGCATGTCATCGACACGATTGACCCGACCACGGACGCGCTCTCGGCGCGAGTGCACAACTTCAAGCGCAGTCCCACCGTGGGGGTTGTTCTCGACCAGATGTGGGTGCGCTGACGATGCAATGGCGGCTGCTGGAGTCGCTGCCGATCGACGACCAGAACCGGATTCTCAAGGTGGCACGGCGGCGGCATTTCACGCGTGACGAGGTCGTCTTTCATGAAGGTGATCAAGGCGACAGCCTGCATCTCATCGAGTCCGGGATCTTTGCAGTGCAGGTGTCGGCGCCGACCGGAGAGAGAGCGACCCTGAACGTGCTCTCGCCCGGCGGCTTCTTCGGTGAGATGGCCTTGTTCCAGGAGGCGCAGTCGCCGCGCCGGACAGCGACGGTGCTCGCACTGGCGCCTGCGCAGACACTGATGGTCGCCGGAACTGCCTTCACAGCGCTCCGAAACTCGCACCCGGCGGTCGAGCGTCTCGTCGTTGCCGCGCTGGCGCAGCGCGTGGAACAGCTCAGCATGCGGCTGGTGGAGGCGCTCTATGTCGGCGTCGACCGCCGCGTTTACCGGCGGCTCGTAGAGCTCGCGGAGATCTATGAGCAACCCTCCTCGAACCTCGTCATCCCGCTGTCCCAAGACGATCTCGCGGCCATGGCCGGGGCGTCACGTCCGACTGTGAATCAGGTTCTCCACAAGCTCGTGTCCCGCGAGATCATCTCCCTCGGCCGGCGGCGAATCACGATCCGAGACCTGTCTGCGCTGCGCTCAGCGGCATCGAGCTTGGAGGCTTGAGCAGCGTCCGCAGCGCCGGTTCCGGCCGTCGCGGCTGGCGTAGCGCCGAACGTCACCGATCCGACACCCGGGTGTCTGCGCGCGCACATTCACCGAGCGCAACTCACGTGATGCTTCAGCCAGCACAACTAAGGACGCCCACCAAGAGGAGTCGTCACGATGTTTGGCCAAGAGATGATCGCAATGATCGCCGAGCAACACATCGAGGACTTGCGGCGCAGCGCCGACGAGGCCCGCCTAGCCACATTGGCCCGAGCCTCCGAGCGCGGGGTCCATGACAGGCGCGGCGCCCGATCGGCACGTGCGCCGCGGAGGCTGCGCACCTTGGCGCTGACCAGGTGGGTGGGCACAGCGCTGGCAAAGTGCGGCAATGGCGCTGCGCATCGCAAGGCCTCCGCAGACACCGCAGGACAGCCGGCACCGGCTGCGCTCCTGACCCCGCGTTGAGCCATAGGAGGTTCCGATGAGCATCACGTTTACCCGCGGCTGGCGCACAGCCGGCCGTCACAAGATCGTCAGCCTGATCGTCATCTTTCTCGTCGCAGCGGCGGCGCTGGCGCTGACGGTGGTTCTCACCTTCGCCGCCGCCCCAGCCGGCGGCGAGGATCACCCCGCTCCGTACACCGTCGCTCCGACGCAGACTCTCGTCAACCACGCCGGTTGCAACCGCGGACGAGTCGTTAGCTTTTGCTGACCGCGGTAGATCGCAGTACCGACCAGCGTTTCGCGCGGCGACGAGACTCGCGTGGCGGTTGCCGGCGCGATAGCGGTGGGCGGCAACCGATGCGGCGGGACACGTTGTTCCGGATCACGTCGATGACCAAGCGGTTCGCAGGTGTTCGGTGTCCTCGCGGCTCGTGCGGTGCGGCGCGACGGTTCTGAACCCGCACCCGGTCACCGAGATGAACCGAGACCAACTGACGGCTCGCCAACGCACGAGCGTGTGGCCGGGATTCAACTTCCTGGATGACGATCGAGGGTGGGGTTACGGCGCAGTGGCGGCAGCGCGCCGAGCGTGACCGTATGCGCGACCTGAGCAGAATGAGCCCCTCAAGAAGATGTCGGCCTGGAGCTGTCGATTTGGGCCGGGTCTGTTCGTAGCTGGGTGAGAGGCGGGGCATGCCCGCCCACGTTGAGGAGTGCCGCCATGACGCAGTACCTATTGTCCGTTCACAGTGTCGCGGGTGAAGTCCGCGACCCGATGACACCCGAGCAGATGCAACAAGCCTTCCAACAGATCAACGGCCTCGAGGAGGAGATGAAGACGGCGGGGGCGTTGGTGTTCTCCGGGCGTTTGAGCGAACCCGACACCGCCACCGTCGTGCGCATGTCCGGCGGCGAGGTGATGACCACCGACGGCCCATTCGTGGAGGCGAAGGAGCATCTCGGCGGCTTCTACATCATTGAGTCCGACGACCTCGACGCAGCGCTGGACTGGGCGGCCAAGACCACCGCCGTCATCGGGGCGCCGATCGAGGTGCGGCCGTTCTGGGACTCGCACGGGGCCTGACGGCGTGCGCGACTCCGACGCCGGACCCGCCCGACCCACCCGCGACGCCGCGCCCACGATCGACGACGCCGAGGTCGGCCGGATCTTCCGCGAGGAGTCCGGCCGATCGGTCGCCACTCTGATCCGCGTCTTCGGCGACATCGACGTCGCCGAAGACGCGGTACAGGACGCGTTCGCTCTCGCGCTGCGCAAGTGGCCCGGCGAGGGCCTGCCGCCCAATCCAGGAGGGTGGATCACCACGACGTCCCGCAACTGCGCCATCGACCGCTTGCGCCGGGAGTCGCGAGGACACGAGCTTCTGCGCGAGGTTGCGGTGCTTCGGCGCGGAGACGACCGGCCCGCTCAGGAGGAGGCCGGGTCTGTGCAGGACGACCGGTTGCGTCTGATCTTCACCTGCTGTCATCCAGCGCTGTCCACCGAAGCGCAGGTGGCGCTGACGCTTCGGCTGCTCGGGGGACTGGCCACCTACGAGGTGGCACGGGCCTTCCTCGTCGCCGAGCCGACCATGGCGCAGCGCCTGGTCCGCGCGAAGCGCAAGATCAAGGCGGCGCGGATTCCTTACCGAGTGCCGCAGGCCCGCGAACTGCCGCAACGCCTTCCGCCCGTTCTGGCGGTGATCTACCTCATCTACACCGCCGGGGCGGACAGCCCGGCGGGTCAGAACGCAAGCGACATCCTCTGTGGGGAGGCGATCCGCCTCGCCCGGCTGCTGGTCTCGCTCATGGCCGACGAGCCGGAGGTCGCGGGCCTCCTGGCGCTGCTGCTCCTGGCCGAGTCCAGACGCCACGCCCGGATCGCCGCCGACGGCACCTTGGTATTGCTCCGCGATCAAGATCGCAGTCGATGGAACCGCGCGATGATCACCGAAGGCCAGGCTATTGTCCGCGCCTGCCTGCGCGGCAACCGGCCCGGCCGCTACCAACTCCAGGCGGCCATCAATGCGCTGCATGCCGACGCGGTATCGATGGAGGAGACGGACTGGTCCCAGATCGTCGCGCTCTATGACCAACTCCTGAGCGTCGCGCCCACGCCGGTCGTCGCGCTGAACCGAGCCGTGGCCGTCGGCGAGGTCGACGGGCCGGCCGCGGCGCTCGCGTTGGTAGACGGCCTCGACCTCGATGGCTACCACCCGTTCCACGCCACTCGCGCCGACCTCCTCCGACGCCTGCATCGACCCGGCGACGCGGTCGATGCCTACCAAACCGCGGCCTCGCTGGCACCGACCGCAGCCGAGCGCGACTTCCTGGCCGGCCAAGCCGAACGCCTGTCTGACGTCGCCGGGTTGGACGGTCCCTGGATCACTTGACTCGTTCCAGAGACGGTGCAATGTTGGATTTGATGGTTCGTTCGATCGAAACGCTGCTGCGCGCGGCGGGCCTTACGGGTGACAAGGCCGCGGGTAGCAGTGCCGGACGTCCTCGCCGGCGATCCCCACGCCACCGCCGACCTGGTGGCTCGAGCGGTCAGGGCGACGCCGGGTACGCGGTCGACGAGGCCGACGTCCCCTTCTGGGGTGTGTGCCCGAGCTGCCACCCGAAACCAAAGTCTCTGTCCTCCGACGTAAGGAGTTTCGCGTGACCACGTCAGAATCTCGGCCGACCACGACGGACGCCGGAGTGCCGGTCGCAAGCGACGAGCATTCGCTCACGATCGGGCCCGACGGCCCGGTATTGCTGCAGGACCACTACCTGATCGAGCAGATGGCCAACTTCAACCGGGAACGCATCCCGGAGCGCCAGCCGCACGCCAAGGGCGGCGGCGCGTTCGGCACGTTCCAGGTGACCCAAGACTTCAGCGCCTACACCCGGGCGGCGGTGTTCCAGCCCGGCGCCGAGACCGACGTGCTCATTCGGTTCTCGACGGTGGCAGGTGAGCGCGGTAGCCCGGACACATGGCGCGATCCGCGCGGTTTCGCGGTGAAGTTCTACACCAGCGAAGGCAACCTGGACATCGTCGGCAACAACACCCCGGTGTTCTTCATCAAGGATCCGTTGAAGTTCCAGCATTTCATCCGCTCGCAGAAGCGGCGTGCGGCGAACAACCTTCGCGATCACGACATGCAGTGGGACTTCTGGACCCTCTCGCCGGAGTCGGCGCACCAGGTCACCTGGCTGATGGGTGACCGCGGCATTCCGCGGTCGTGGCGGCACATGAACGGTTACTCGAGTCACGCCTACATGTGGATCAATGCGCAGGGTGAGCGGTTCTGGGTGAAATACCACTTCAAGACCGACCAGGGCATCGAGTTCTTCACCCAGGACGAGGGCGACCAGATGGCCTCGGCGGACACCGACTACCACCAGCGCGATCTCTACGAGCACATCGAAGCCGGGGAATTCCCGAGTTGGACGCTGAAGATGCAGATCATGCCGTTCGAGGAGGCCAAGACCTACCGGTTCAACCCGTTCGACCTCACCAAGGTGTG
>JAODNL010000129.1 GCA_025465405.1 Pseudonocardiales bacterium
CGTCGCGGCTATGCCCGGCTGGTCCTGGGCCGGTGGCTGCATCTCGGTGTCAACACGGCACTGCGCTGCCACGAAGGCACCATGAGCCTCGGTGACAAGTGTGTGCTCGCTCGCGACATCTCGATCAATTGCTACCTGGACGTCGAGATCGGGGACTCGGCGCTGATCGCGGACAACGTCTACATCTCCGACTTCGACCACAAGTTCACCGACCTGCGGATACCGATCAAGGATCAGGGAATCGACAAGTCCCGCGTGCGGATCGGCCGCGACGTCTGGATCGGCACGAAGGTGACGATCGTGCGAGGTGTCGCCGTCGGTGAGGGCGTGGTGATCGGGGCGAACGCGGTCGTCACCCGCGACCTGCCGGCATACTGCGTCGCCGTCGGCGCGCCGGCGCGCGTGCTGAAGGACCGCCGCACCCTGCCGTCCGGCTAGTGAACGCTGCGCGTACCGGCCCGCGAGTAGATCTCGGCGGTGCGCCTCGCGACGACCCGCCAGGTGTAGTCACGCCGGATGACCCGGTCGGCACGGGCCGCGATGCGCGCAGCCGCGATCGGGTCGGCCAGCACCTTCCCGACGGCGTCGGTCAGGGCCTCGACGTCGCCCGGCGGAAACGACGCGGCGACAATGCCCGAGTCGACGAGATCCTGCAGCCCGCCGGTCTCCGCGACCACCAGCGGCGTGTGTGCGGCCGCCGCCTCGAGCGCGACGATGCCGAAGGGCTCGTACAGCGACGGCACGATCGCCAGGTCGGCGGCGCCGAGCAGCGGCGCCAGGTCGTGATCGGGCACGAAGCCCTTCCATTCGACGGCCCGCGCGACCCGGCGTCGCCGGGCGCGCGCGTGCAGCTCGTCCCCGTACCCACCGGCGCCGGCGACGACCAGGCGCAGATCGGGATGTTGCTGACGTAGCCCGGGAAGGGCGTCCAGCAGTGTTTGCAGGCCCTTCTCGTGCACCAGCCTCCCGGCGAAGACGAGCAGCGGCCCGTCACTCGCGTGCCGGCTCCGCGCGGCGGTCCGAGCCGGCGGCCGCGTCCGCCAGCACGCCGGATCGATGCCGTTCGGAACGACGACGACGTGACCCGCGTCCAGCTCGAACAGGCGGGCGACTTCGTCGCGCATGGCGGTGGAGCATGTGATCACGGCGGCGGCCTCGCGGGCCAGCCACCGCTCGACGGAGTGGATCGCGACGTTGAGCGGCGCCGGAAGCCAGCCCTGGTGGCGGCCCGCCTCGGTGGCGTGCATGGTCACGACGAGGGGCGCGCCGGTCACCTGGGCCAGGGTCAGCCCGCTCTGTGCCACCAGCCAGTCGTGCGCGTGCACGACATCGGGTCGCCACCGACGCAGCACCGGCAGGGCCGCGCGGATCAGGGCGTGCTCCGAGGCCTGGGTCCACGCCAGCAGCGTCTCGGTCGTGAAGTCCAGCGCGAGCGGGTCGGCGGCGGCGCGGCGAATGCGGACCCCGCCGCGTACCTCGTCCGCGGCCGAACCCGACTCGCCGCGGGTCACCACGCGTACGTCGTGGCCGGCGCCGGCCAGTTCGCGCGCGAGGGCGTCGACGTGCCGCCCCAGCCCGCCCACGACCAGCGGCGGGTACTCCCACGACAGCATCAGCACGCGCACGCCGACAGACACTAGTTACTGTCGACGCATGCCGATGCCGCGGACGAGGTCTTTGCGGGCCGTCGTCGCAACCGTGCTGGTTGTGGTGGGCCTGATTTTAGGGGCGCTGTTCCGCATCGTCAGCGGCAGCGAACACCACGCGTACTCCGTCGGCGCGGTGCCACCGGCCGGTGCGCACGTCACCGTCGGCAACACCTATCAGCTGTCGGTGCCCGGCGGAACGAAGGCGCTGGCCAAGCGCGGGGTGCGGCTCGACGCCCTGCAGTGCGAGTGGTCCGTCGACGGGTCGGCCAGCCAGGCGCTCACGACCGCGACGAACGCGTCCTCGAAAGCGACGAACGTCGTGGCAACGTTCGCGTCGCCCTACACCGGCAACATCCGGGTGGACTGCACGGGCTGGGGCGCGATGTACATCGACGACGCTGACGGTGCCCCCGGCGACCCGGCCGGATGGTTCCTGGTGGCCGCGATCATCGCGCTGACGATCGGTATCGGTCTCGGCCTGGCCGCGCTGCGCAGCGCCGCCGATTCGGGTCGGTACTCAGACGAGTCGGCGGGCGACGACGACGAGATCGAGCGACTCGTCCGCGCGGTGCACGTCCGCAGCCAGGACCGGGAAGTCGGAAACGGCGACGGCGGCGACGTCCTGTCCTAGGCCGGCGTCCCACTGCTCGGGCGGGCGCGCGAGCTGGGCGGCGACGAATGAGCCGCCGTGGCGGGCATCGAGCTCGACGAGCCTGGGGCCGGCGTGCACGCCGAAGACGGCGTCGATCGCGAAACCATCGCCGGCCAGCAGCTCGGTGAGCTCGGCCGTGGTGAACTCGTGGGTGTGGAACGGGTTGACCGGCGCGTCGAGACCGGGGGAGAACGTCAGGCGGTTGGGCGTCGTGACCAGTAGCAGGCCGCCCGGACGGAGCACGCGCCGGCACTCGCGCACGAACTGCGGATGGTTCCATACGTGCTCGATCACTTGCAGCGTCGCCACCACGTCCACGCTGCTGTCGCGCACCGGAAGCGCGGCCAGGTTCGCCCGCACGAACGCCGCCCGTGGGTAGCTGCGCTGCGCGTGCGCCACGGTGAGGGCGTCGTAGTCGACGCCCACGACCTGACCGGCCGCCGCCGCGAGCAGCGCTGTGCCGTAGCCCTCGCCGCACCCGACCTCGAGCACACGACAGGCCGTCACGTATTGAAGGACGAACAGGTAGGCGGCCTCGTGACGGCGAAACCAGTAGTTCTCGGCCGGGATGCCGGGCCCGGTCCGCTCGCCCGTCAGCGGCAGGGCGCTGGTATGTGCTGACGTAGCTGCGTCGATCTGTCTGCCCTCGTGTGCGTGTCGGTGAGCTGTCGCGCTCGGCGTGACGACAACGTACGGCGCCGAAGTCCTTGCGGCGAGTTGATCAGTGCTAGTACTGTGCGCTCGGTTGACAACGTCAACTCATAGCCAGATCTTGACTGCGGTGACTTTGGCAATGCCGTGGCAGTGACCCCGCTCCGACATCGCGACCTCCTCCGCCCGGCGGAGCCGGTTCTGGCGGTGCAAGCCCGTCTAGGTCAGGAAGGATGTCAGAGCGACGCGCACCGCACCCGAGATCTCGCGCCAAAAGTTCCCAACATCAAGTGAGGGAATACTCAATTGGTTCTCGACGGTATGCCGCAGCGATGCAAAATGTACCCGACTAAGCATTGAGCATGCCTGTTCGTGCTCGGCGAACCTGGTTGCCGGGGCGGTCTCAATGGGTCCAACGCCGAAGCCTGGGGATCCCTATCGACGCTATGGGGTTAGTGTTCGGGCGTCGCCGACACGGTCGTGGCACCTCGACGACCGCAAAGGGCGCGGTGGATACGGCGAGCACAGTGGAGATCTCTTTGCGTAGTGCACGGGCCTCGGCGTGGCATCCGGTCGTCCGCAATGCGACCGGACGGATGTCGTAGCGCTGAATTGGCAGGACGCGACCGGTCACGACACGCTGAAGGCATCCGCGTGTGGATTTCACGGCCCTGACATATCTGGTTTGCAGCTAGGCGTGAAGTCCGCCGGCGTCGCCGATGAGCTGACTACAGCCGGTCGACGCTGCCTCCAGAGCGACGCGTCGCGGCTGGTCATCGACCTGCACGACGTCACCTTCGTGGACTGGAGCGGGCCCGCGCCGAGGGGTTGAGTTGTTCGACCCGAGTGGTCTACTGAGTGCGTTGACGAAGTCGGTGCTCGAGACAGCGCTCGGGTGCTTACGAACCGTCGCCTGATTTCCGCTGTCTCCACCGGGCCCATGCCGATTTTATTCGCGACGTCGGGGGCTGATTTGCGGCGACGACGTCGCCGATGATCGCGACGGCGCTGACCTGCACGAGTGGGACTGCCAGCGTGTACTCCGCGGGCTCGACAGTGAGCTTCTTACTTCCCAGCACAGCGAGGCCGGACATCTGCACGGTGGCGCCTCGTGGCACGAGGACGTGGACGTCGCCGACTACGGCGATCGCCTGAATAGCCAGCGCTTCGGCGCGTATCTCAGCGTCGCGCAAATCGATGATCACATCACCGAGAACGGCGACTGCCGTCAACCGGGACGGTGTTGTCCACCGTCCGGTGAGCCGCTCGTTACCGATGACGGCGACCAGCCACCGCCTCCCCGGCGGGGTGGTGGATACCGGACGCGACGGCGTGGCGGGGAGCTCTCCGGTGACGGCCTCCACCTCGCCCTTGGTACGCGCGGCGTACGCCCGGCCGGTCCGCTCCACCAGCTCCTGATACGTCAGAGCTCCGGCTGCGGCCGCGGCGCGCAGCTGGTCCGCGGCGTGCTCCCGCTCCGCGTCTGATGCTCCAGCCGTCGGCCGCCCCGGTCCAGACTCGTCGACCACACACCCATCCTGACACGCCGCAGGTGCCGCGGCGGAACAATCTTTGACAGGCGGCCGCAACGCCTCCGTCTTCGGTGCGGTCGCCGGCGTCAGCCTGTTCGCGGCCTCGCCAGCGATGGCCGGGGCGGAGCATGCACACGCCCGCGGCAAGCTCATCTGTTTCTCGGCCGCCGTTCCGCGGCCTCCGTCATTCCGACCCGCCCGACTTGGTCTTCAGGTCGTTCCGGGCGGGCTGGCTTTTAGCCGAGCACGGTGGTGAGGGCTGTCCTGGCCGAGTCGACTGCGTCTGTCGCTCCTGCGTACGCGTTTCAGCACAGCTACCACACGATGTACGTCGCAGGACTTCTCCGCGCAATTGTTCTGCAACGAGGGCTCGGCGCCGCGCCGTCGCTACCGCCTGACTCCGTCAGCGAGCGCCTTGAGGGCGGAACATCGGAGAACTGGCCGCATTGGGTGCGGCTTGCCGCCCAGAGGGGCCGTCGCCTTCCCGCCGCACTCTCGGCGGAAGCCTCGATCATCGGGCACGCCGGAGGGCGCGTAGCCGACATGGGGAAGTCGCTCATGACGGCAGACGCAGACGGTGTCTCGTCCCTGACCATCGATCAAGCCCGCGGCTTGCTGGACCGTCACGTTTGTCTGCGGCGACGCTACCCACCATGAGTGGGGTCGGCCGGACCGTCGGCCCCTATCTGCCCGATTCGTGGAAAGTCCGAAGGCCTGACCCGAGGCGCGGCAGCCGGCTGATGTGGTATAGCGAACCGTCATCGATCCAACACGGGTGAGGTGTCGACATGGCGAAGGGCAAAGATCATCGCGCGAGCGAGGCGCCGGGACCGGCGCGTCTGGGGCGCGCGGTCTACGAGAAGGAGTTGTTCCGCCTGCAGGCGGACCTCGTCACTGCCCAGGAGTGGGTGCGCGATTCGGGCGCTCGGATCATCGTGATCTTCGAGGGGCGCGACGCTGCGGGAAAGGGCAGCGCGATCAAGCGGGTGGCGCAGTACCTCAACCCGCGCGTTGCACGAATCGTCGCGCTGCCGACACCGACGGAGCGCCAGCGCAGCCAGTGGTACTTTCAGCGATACATCGAGCATCTGCCAGCGGCCGGCGAGATCGTGCTGATGGACCGATCCTGGTACAACCGGGGCGGGGTTGAGCACGTTATGGGTTTCTGCGCGCCGCTCGAACACACGAGGTTCCTCGCTCAATGTCCCGTGCTCGAGCGACTACTCGACGACGACGGGATCCTGCTCCGGAAGGCTTGGTTCTAAGGTAGTGACGAGGAGCAGGAACGCCGGTTCCGGTCACGCCTCGATGATCCCATGCGCCGCTGGAAGCTGTCGCCGATGGACCTCGAGTCGATCCGACGGTGGGAGGATTACTCCCGCGCGAAGGATGAGATGTTCGTCCAGACTGACATCACCGAGTCGCCGTGGTACGTCGTGGAAGCCGACGACAAGCGGCGAGCGCGTATCAACATGATCGCGCACCTGCTTTCGACGATCCCCTATTGCGAGGTGCAGCGCGCGCCGCTCGACCTACCGCCTCGACCCACTGCGACCAACTACGTGCGGCCGCCGCGAGACCTCTACCAGTCGGTGCCCGATCACGCCGCTACCCTCGGCTGAGGCGCCCAAGACGTGCACTACTCGCAGCGTCCGTAGACCTCGCGCAGTTGCCGCGTCGCCCTGGACGTGGTCAGCGCACACGGAGACGCAGACAGTTGTACACCTGGGCCACGGCCGGACACCGCCGCACACGTGCTACGTCGTCCACGGCGAGGAGCAGCTGGCACGCGCCCTGGCGAAGCGGCTGTGCGCCGCGGGTGGTGGACTTCGCGTATTTCGCCTTCACGGTTGGAACGAGTTTCACTGTCTCCGACGTCAACGCGACGTCACTCAGAATAGGCTACGTCGTGACCTGTCACGGCGTGATCGGGTTCCTGTACAAACACTCGGGCTCGCGGTCGCCGTCAACCTCCTGCAGTCGCCCTGATCGGCGTCGGCATGACCACGCCGCAGCGTCTCGGCGCGGCGCGCCTAGACGCGAGATCAATGACTGTTCTTCGCTATTCCGGTCGGACGGCGCGGCGCATAGTCTTGGCCCAGCACCCCATGAAGGGGGTCGCGATGCCTTGTGGGCTTGGCCCGACTGCGCGCGAGCTGAGCGTGCTCGACCTATCCGATTCCGCGGAGGTGAGGGGCCTCGACTGAGCCGCTGACCTCGCCGGTCTGGCGCGGCCAGACCGAGCGGGTCGCCCTCGTCAGCTTCGGGGACGAGCCGGTTCAGGCATGACAGGAAGGGCGGAGACCATGAGCCAGTCACCTGGGGAACCTGTCGGTTCGGTTGTCACCCTCTGGCGCTATCCGGTCAAGTCCATGCTGGGCGAAGAACTCAACGCCAGCGATGTCACCGAACGAGGGCTGCTCGGCGATCGCAGCTACGCGCTGGTGGACAGCGCGGACGGCAAGATCGCCAGCGCGAAGAATCCACGGAAGTGGCCACGGATGTTCGAGTTCCGTGCTGCTCTCGCCTCCGACGCAGAGGGCGGCGAGTCGCCACCTGCGGTCCGCATCACCATGCCCGACGGCGATCTGGTGACCAGCGAGCAGGCCGATCACGACCAACGACTGTCGCGTGTACTCGGCCGCGCCGTGTCGCTGCAGGCAGCCGGGCGGGGCGATCACCTATCGGCGGCCGTGCCGCAGGGCGGCCGGGCCGGTACCGCCGAGGAGTACTGGCCGGACATGGACGGCCTCGACTATCGCGACACCGTAACCGATTTCGATCTACCGCAGGACACGTTCTTCGATTGCGCCGCCGTGCACCTCCTGTCTACCGCGACGCTCGATCAGCTCCACGAGTTCAATCCGCACGGCCGTTTCGAGGTCCGGCGATTCCGTCCGAACATCGTTGTGGACACAGCGGAGTTCGGCGGCGGCTTCGCCGAGGACGCCTGGATCGGGCACACCGTCCTGATGGGCGACCAGGTGCGGCTGACCATCACCGATCACTGCCCCCGGTGCGTCATGACAACGCTGGCCCAGGCAGATCTGCCCAAGGATTCAGGCATCCTCCGTACGGCCGCCCAACACAACCACGTCAACGTCGGCGTCTATGCTTCCGTCGCCCACGGCGGCAAGGTCCGCCGCGGTGACCGCATCTGGGTGGAGTGATGTGGCTCGATTCAGCGGCGCGGTTTCCGAATTGCGGCCGCTCACGCGAGCGGGCGATGGCTGCCAATTGTGTGCTTGCCAGCGTAATCGGACGACGTTAGATTATCGGAGTATGCGCTGACCACCGATCTACCCGAGGCGTCGATTCATGCCGTAACTACCCGCGCCGCGATCTTGCGCGGCGCGCCGGGCGAGTACGAACCGCCAGCCTGTAATTGGTGACGGGCGATCCGACCGTCGCCGTGGAGACCATCACCAACGGCTGCATCGACGGTTCGATCGAGCTGCACGAGTCCTTCGACGGCGCCGGAGCATCGAGCATCAAGGCAGTGCCGCTGTCACCGGTGCGAACGGGATGAAACAGCGTTAGATTAGTGGTTGGCGCACGTCACCGTGCTGACCCTTGCGGAGGTCTCATGTCGAACGGCAATGGTTCGAGCGGCAGCTTGTCGAAGCTGTTCTCGCCGATCACAATCCGGCGCACCGAGGTGCGCAA